>NZ_JAQMTM010000130.1:0-13717 GCF_028331085.1 Anabaena sp. CS-542/02 | reverse complement strand
TACTAGCATTTGTGCCCATGTAGTTGAGGGCGAAGGCTCCTGCTACTCCTATATTTTCTGCCCCCGCACCGGCTGTGGCTATAGCTTTAAAGTCACTTGTGCCATCCCCTCCTAATGTCTCATCGCTCATTTTGGCTTCGAGGATGATGCCACTGGCTGTGATGTTGTTATTGATTTTGGCTTCGTTGGTTATATCTACTATGTTTAATGCTACTGCGACACCAATACCTATGGCGCTTTCTCCCACGGCGCTCCCATCTGCTATGGCGCTGGCATCTGTTTCGCTTGATGTAGCTAGTTTTAATTCCCCTTGTGCATTAATTACTATGCCATCTCCTAGAGATGCTGTAGCGGTGGAGTTAGCGAGGTTGAGGGCTAGGGCTGCTGCTATTGATACTTGCCCTTCGCTGGTTCTGGTTTTCCCTGCTACTGCATTTTTATGTTCTTCTTTGTTGGGGGTATCTACGCTGTCTAGTTGGGTGTTAATCTGATCTTCTGATGTTTGCTCTTCGTCTCCCTCTTCGGGCGCTTCGGCTCCTCCTGCTGATGCTTTGGCTTCTGACTCGGAGGAAGCATAACTATGGGCGCTGAAGGATACGTCACCAATTGCAGCTGTAATGCTTCTTTGGGTGGTGGCGATGGTGATATCATCTACGAAGTTGAGGGCTAATGCTGCTCCCATTCCTACGCTGTCGCCGGCGGCGGCTGCATCTGCTAGGGTGCTAGTGTTGCCTGTATGTTTGGCTTGGGCTTCTAAGCTGCCTAATGTTAATGTGTTACCACTGCCTATCAGTGCTGATGTTTCATTGTTGGCTATTGTTAGTGCTAATGCGGGGGTGGCTGCAATACCCCCGGCGCTACCGGCGGTGGCGGTGTTGCCAATGCTGTTGTCTGAGGTGGCTGATAAATTTAGGTTTCGGGCGTTATTGAGGATGGCGTCGTTTTCTATGGATGCTATGGTTTGGTTTTGCTGGATGGCTAACCCTACGGATGCGCCAATGCCTAATGTTTCCCCGCCCGACTGGGCGGCTTCGGCGGTGACTTGGGAGCTATTCTGGTTTTGTGCTTCTAGTTTAACATCCCCTTGATTAACATCTATGATGGCGCTGCTGTTGATTTGAGCCTTGGTGTCGCTGTTGAGAATATGCACGGCTAATGCACCGGCGACACCTACATTAGATCCCCCTCCGCCAGATGTGGCTTTTGTGGTAAATTCCCCTGTGGGTGTTAGGGCTATGATATCTATTTGCCCGGCATTGATTGATGTGTTACTGCCAATGTAGGCGTTATTATTTATATCTACTATGCTGATGGCTACGGCTACACCTACTCCCTGGGCGCTGCTACCAACGTTACTACTATCTCCTCTGGTCTGTTGAGTATTATTTGATGTGGTCTTAATTGTTAATTTATCAGTATTTATATTTGGGTCGTTGATATTATCTGAGGCTATATATGCTTGGGTTTGGCTATTGAGTTTGGTAAATGCTAATGCTCCGGCAACTTCAACCGTGCCATCACTGGTTTTGGCTTGGTTTTCTGTTCTTTGTCCCGGGTTTTCACTGTTGTTTGTAGCTCCCCCAGGGCTGGCGGTGGCGGTAGTGGTGATATTGTTTTGGGAGTCTGCTGATATTGTGATGTTTGATGCTTGAATCCCTTGAATGCTTGCTCCTTCAATATAGGCTTGTGTGATGCCAGTGATGGTTGCTATTGCTATACCCGCCCCTGCTTGGGCTGCAGAAGCGTCTCCACTGGTGGTAACGTTAATGTTATTTTTGGCAGTGATGTTTAAGTCTCCACCCACTGCTAGGGAGCTAACCCCAAATATATTGGTGGTGGCTATGCTCTCAATCATGGATGTGGCTACTGCTGCATCTGCTGCACTATCAGTGTATCCATTTATTCCTGTGGCTTTTGCTGTTCCCTCAAGTTGGGAAATGCTGGCTAAGGTGACGTTACCGCTACTTTCTATGCGGGTGTCTATGATGTTAATCCTGGCTGTGGAGGTGAGGTTAATTAGGGCTGCTGGTAAGCCGATCGCACTACCTCTAACTGTGGATGTGGCTGATAAGTTAATATCCCCGGCTTTGAGGGTTGCTCCGGTGAGATTAATCTCTACTTCTGCTGCGGCGTTGAAACCATTTTGTGTGTCTGATGCGGTGAAGGTGATGATACCATCTGTATCTGTATCGGTTTCTTTTCTGAGGTCTATTGTTACATCTGAGTTGACAGTAATCTTCTCAGCCTTGACGGTAACACTACCACCTTGAAGGGTTAAATTTTTGGCAAATATGACTGTATCCTTACCATCTTCACCATCAATGATTAAGGATTTAGTAAAGTTGGCATTGAGTAAATCTACTGTAATTGTGTCATTACCTGCCAAACCTATAATGGTTAGGGAGTTACTGGGATGATCAAAATGAACAGTTTGAAAGGTACTATTACTACTGGAAATAATAATTTTCCCTGTGTTATCCGATTGGACGAGGATATTATCGTCCTCATCTGTAGCTACAAATACCTTGTCGGTTGTAGTACTACTGTCAGTAATTGTGTTGACTGCTAACCCTTTATAGCGAATGATTTTACCGTCTAGCCGAATTTCCCCTGAATGGGGTCCGTATGGGATGAACTCTGTCTTGATGTAGTCCCCACCGTCAATTACCAATTTACCTAAGTTGCCATCACCTCCATCAACCAGGCCATCTAGACTACCTTCGGGGGTAAATACAAAGGTAGCATGGTTATTTTCAGCAGCTTTGAGATTTTCCACATGGGAAAATTCAATATTGCTTAAATTACCGGAATTTTGCCCTGTGATCTTCCATATGCTGTCCAGATTCGGACCGAATATTGTATCGTTATCTTCTCCACCATTGAGGTTAAATTTTGCGCCTGTACTGTTCAAGGACTCGACGAAGGAGCTATCCAGATAGAGACGATCATTTCCTGAGCCTAAGTCTGCTGAGATATTGAGATTTTTAGAGAGGGTCAACCCATTGAGCTGATAAAAATATGTACCGTCAACACTGAACTCTAATCTTTGCTCAGGATTAACTCTCAGATATAAGTCATCTGCTTTGTCTGTACCTAGGAAATTGACAGAGTTACCAGCAAAGTTACCTGTCAAGAACTCATCCCTGGTTTGTCCGGTGAGGGAATCGATGTTGCTTGTGTCACTAAGCAACTGTGTTCCCTGTTTTGTTGTTCCCCCTACATAATAAATAACGATCTCATCAGGAGTTACATAAGGTTTAATCTGCTGTATGGGGATCGGGGGATGGAACGGATCTAAAGTGTTAAAAGGTAGAAATTCTTCTGTACTAAACGGGTTAGTTGTAGGTTGAATGGTATCCATAAGAAATTATGTTATTTCTATGAGTATTTAAGACTTGCAATTATTCAGTGGGAATATAGGAAGTTTCCAGCCTGTTTCAGAATAAATATTACTTATTAGTTATGTCTAGAAAGAGAGTCTAATCTCTTTCTAGACTTTTTCGTCTATGTATTTTTAACGCTGATGTTATTTAGGTAACTTTACTTTTGCTTCGGGTAAACCACTAGGGCATGACTACTGAAACAATAGTTAATTAAACTGCGTTAAAAACACTTAATTCTTCTGTAGGAGGGTTAGCAATTTGTATTTCTTGTTCCTCTTGTGCTCTGGTTTGAGATTCCGGTTGTGTTGCACCAGGCATATTTTCGGGTTGCTCATCAGGAACTTGTAGATTAACCATAGTACTCGGTGCATTGTTGAGAAACTCAACTCCAGTTGCCACCTCGCGATATGGACGATCTAGCAGATAGTTCAGTAAGGCATCACGCTGTTCTTGTGTAATTAAGTATACTTTTTTTTGAAGCTGTGGCATAAATCACTACTCTTGTGTTGATCCAACAAGTAAACTTTGATAAAACTACCATAGTTAGATATATTCTTTCTATGATAAACGTCGTCTACACTTTAGACTCATCAGGAATTTATCCTGCCTGATACTAATTTCAGCACAAATTCTCAGGTATGGCAACATATATTAACGTGGTAAAATACACGAGGAGCTTTCCTGGCCGATAGTGAAGATTGCTCATGGGGAGTGTGAATTACTGTATACCCTTGGTGTATAAACGGAGATAGTCCCATCCGGGCGGTGAATTGTGCGGGTTTGGCTGGAACCAATTAAAATCACAGTCCGCATATCGGTTGCATCTGGTGTTAAATTCTCAAGTTGAATAACTTTGATACTTTCCCCTGGTCTGCCGAGATTTCCAGTTAATACTACTGGGGTTTTAAAATATTTGCTTTTGCTATGTCTTGGTAGTTATAAGTTGTTGTTTCGGGTTGGTTCATGAAAATCCTGTGATAAAGTCCATTTCAGCCATCGCTTTTTCTGAACCTGGCTAACGCCACGCTATCGCTATCGGAAACTGCCTCTAGACTTATTACAGGGTAATGGTTTAAAATGTAGGGTTGTCCACTCGCTGGGGACATCAATCGAATGGAAACACACAGAAGATCCCCTAATTGTCGGGGATATTTCACCCTCCCTGGAAACAGTTGGGAAGGGTTAGGGTGGGGTTAAACAATAGTTGATACACTAATCATGACTTGACAAACATCCTCTAAGATGCTTTAAACAATATTACACTTTAACCAAATAAAAAATAATATTAGTAATAATCTTGACAATACACCAAACGGTTATTATTAAAGGTTTTCAGCCATAGGTAAGATATTTTGGTAATATTTGCTGTTAATAGACACATATGAACTAAATCTTTTAGGATACTGATATCGGCTACACAGATAAAATACTGATGTCAACAGAGTATTGGCGGGCGAAAATTTGGGGGTTACTCCATGACCCTGTGTTAAAAGCCTTACACAACAACAGCGGTAGGGGTGGGAACAGCTTCTATGAGCAACTAGAAGCAATGAAACCTTGGATTGAGATTAATAAAATACCTGAAGAATCAGCAGGGAAAGTATTAAAAAATATACTTTTAGCTGACTATATCGCCTCCGCCAGTGACAGAGCAGCTATAGGTAGTGTGACAGCTACGATCAACTATGCTCCGGGGAAGAATCCTGACAAGGGCTTAGAGATTACTCATTTATTATCTGGTGCAACCCAAGAATTTAAGATTAGAGAGCATCAGACCTTAATCACATCTTCACGTAAAGACTATTTAGCGGAAAAAGAGCAACAATTATTACAACTAATACCGAAAGAACTACAAACCGCAGATATTACAGATAATATTGCCCAGATTAAGAAATTATATTGGTGGTTATGGCGTTGTTTACCCCCAGCAACCTGTGACTTATTTAATGATAGTTCATTAATGTTAATGCCCGCGGAAACCAGATTACCCGATGCTTCCATCTGGAGTCATGTAAGCATGACCTCAGCTTTAGCTGGCGCATTAGCAGGATATGACCTAACCCTAGAAGAAGTCAAACAGTGGCCGAGAAATAAACCAGTATCTCATCCTTACCTAGCAGTATTTAGCTTTAGTCCGGTACAAGAACTAATCAAAGCCAGTCGCAAAATGCGGGATTTTTGGGCTGGTTCATGGTTGTTACATTATCTTTCAGCCAAAGTTTGCTGGAAACTGGCTAACCAATATGGCCCAGATACTTTACTTTATCCTAGTCTTTACCAACAACCGCTGATTGACCATTGGTTACTACAAACATATCCAGAATATCAGCAGTGGGTAAACGCACCAACAGCAGAATCATTACTAACCGCCGGTTTCCCCAATGTTCTAGTTTTAGTTTTACCTAAAGCTAAAGTTAAAGCCGCCATGCAAACAGCCCAACAAACCCTGATGGCTGAATGGCAGCATATTAGTAAATTAGTTCTAGAAGAACTACAAAATGAACGTTATTGGATGAAAAACCTAGATGCTGATCATAGCACTTGGGAAGGTTGGTTACAATCCCAATGGCAGTTTTATTGGACTGCTTTACCTATTGGGAAAGAAGGTGAGGAATTTAAGATTTCCGCTGCTGAAAATAAAGATCAAGAATTGCAAGAATGGTGTGATGTACAAAACAAAACCTATAATTTAGATCAACCGGTGACAGGTGAGGGAATTAAATTATTTAAGGACCAAGAATTAAAATTACTGCGGGAAGCATATAAAAAACGCTGGGAAAGGCAACAAAGAGGCTTTAGTGCTAATGTTGGTTCATGGTGGGGATATATATTTGATGCTACCCGTGCAAGTTTAGCAGCTGTGAAAAATGCTAGAAATTGGGAAATACCCACAGCATTTGGTCCGCGGTCTACAATTTCTGGTATTGGTCCTGTGGTCAACCCTGGTAAGGACTGGACAACAGAAGGGGATACTAAAAGATTGTGGTCAAGACAAGCTGGTTTATTTGATGGTACAGAACAGTTAAACGCGACGGAAACCCTTAAACGCGGTTTACCAAAAATTATCGGCGAATTATTAGGGGTAACTGATTTACAAGTATCCTATCCTGATTTAACTTCTGGAGTCGCCGGGTATTTGAAGGTTAATCAGGGTCAGTCTGAACATGAAAACAATTTTAATCAGGCTTGTCAAGCTATAATTAGCAGGTTTACCGACACCAAAACAATGCTCCAAGATATGCGCGGTAAATGGGGTATTCCTTGGAGGGATAAACAAAATACTCCTAAACAATATCATCCCCGTCTACTCAATTCTGGGTGGTTAGTGGAGGAGTTGGAAGATGGGAAGGAATTTAGAATTGAATATACTCAAGCCTGGAATCAGATTATTAGTCAATACTATCCCCAAAATAACCCTTCTAGCTGGTATGTCTTGGCCGCTGGTGATGGTGATGGGATGAGTGAATGGTTAAAAGGGGCGAAGATGAAAGCCTATAAGGAATATATTCCCTCTGGTCTGGAGGTTAATTTAGACAATTTCCCCCAATTCCTAAAACTGAAAAAACGCATGGGACCTAGTACCCATAATGCCTTAAGTCGCGCTTTACTAGATTTTTCTAATCAACTTGTGCCTTACCTCACAGAATGTCGCTATGCTGGTAAACTGATTTATGGTGGTGGTGATGATGTTCTAGCCTATACGAATCTGTGGGAATGGGACGAATGGTTATGGGATATTCGCCAATGTTTCCAAGGTGGAAAGGACCCCAAGGATGAATTTAGTAATGATGGTGATTATTGGCAGTATAAAGGTAATAGCCAGCAATTAGTTGACCGTCCTTTATTTACTATGGGGAGCGCAGCTACTATCAGCTTTGGTATTATCATCGCCCATCATTCGGTTCCCCTGGCGATCGCCTTAGAAAGTCTCTGGGAAGCAGAAAAAAAAGCTAAAAAACATCACAGTCCTGAAGGTGCAAAAAAGGATGCTGTACAGGTGCGGGTACTATACGGTAATGGTAACACCTTAAAGTCAACAGCGAAATTTGAAGTTTTTCATCAATGGCAAATATTAATGAGTGGGGAAGAAGACAGCGCCCTATTTGAACAAGCTGCGAGTTTGTGGAGTCAACACCCAGCGCCTAATTCTGAGGCTATTTTACCTTGGACGCAGGTATTTTGCGATCGCCGTGACCAGTTCCAAAATAATCAAACTGCAAAAGCCGAGTTTCAACAAAGATTAGCAGCATTTCTCAACCTTCTGTTTACAACCACTCAAATTACTCATCTCAATGATGAAGTGGAGAACTGGTTAAAACTTGCAGCATTTGTCAAACGTAACCGCCATATTAAAATAGGAGGTGGTCGTTAATGTATTGGTACAAACTCACACCTTTAGATATATTAATGTTACGGGATGCTAAACCCTTTTCACCACAGGAAAGGGCTTGGGCCGGGAGTGTATTTCCTCCTAATGGTCATGCGATCGCCGGAGCATTGCGGGGACTTTTAGGAGAGAAAAAAGACTTTCATTTAACAGGTCCGTTGCTCTGTCGTCAAAACCAGGGAGAGAATACCTTATATTTTCCCCGTCCCCTAGGATTTGTCAAATCTACCCCCCTGGTGCCACTAGTATGGGAAGATAAATCTCATGTGCATAATGCATTGTGGGATCATAATCAACCTTGTCCTTTAGTTAAACCCGCTGATGCATCTAGAGATGATGACGAATACAATTCAGCTAAGGGTCAAGCTGATGACTTCAGACAATATCTACCTTATGAAGTTGTTAAAGATTATCTCAAAACAGGGAAGATTAAAGAAAAAGATTGGTTAGTAGAGAGTGGTAGGCATGAAGATGAACCTTGGACTATAGAAACCCGTTCTCATAATAGCCTAGAGCCGGGAACTAGACAAGTTAAAGATGCCGATGGTTATTTTGTAGAAAACGCCATTCGCCTCCGTCCTCATTGGAGTTTAGCCATCGGTGTTGATGAGCAATTACCAACACCTAATACGATGAGATTAGGAGGGGAAGGACACCGGACAATGATAGAATATTCCCCAGAATTAACACAACAATGGGTAGAAATTCAAGGAATTTCCCAGGATAATTTCCAATCTACTCATAAATCTATTGCTTATTTAATTACCCCTGGGGTATTTGAACGTAAACACCGCATTAGAAATAACAGGTTTACATCTTTATGTCGTCCCTATCCCTGGGAATGGAAATTAATAAATGGTAAATTTGTTACCATGGCTACTGATAAACCAGTACCTATTAGTTGCCGAATTCGGTCTAAAGATAATCCCAATCATAGCATTCCTGCACCTCAAGTATTTGCAGCACCGCCGGGAAGTCTGTATTTTTTGAATCAACCCCAAGGATTATTTCAGGATGATTACCCGAATTGTGTAAATCATTGGCGACGGTTGGGTTATTCCGAAATGCTGTGGATTGAATACAAATATAGTCATCCTATTTGACTTGAGAAATTATGAGTGAGGAAAGGGAACAGGGAACAGGGAACAGGGAACAGGGAACAGAAGTTGTTCATGAATCATTTAGGATTGCTATAGCAATCAATTAAGTTAGGTAACATCATCATGAAATCGATTTATTTATATTTACTGTCACCATTACATACAGGTGGGACAACTCAAGAAGGTAATTTACTGGGAATTGCGCGGGAGTCACATACTAATTTACCTTATATTCCTTCTAGTACCATGCGCGGTAAAATCCGTTCCCTTGCAGATAAAAACATTCAAGCTCAGTTATTTGGTACAGATTTAAAAGATGGTAAATTAGAACAAGGTGATATTTGGATTGGTGACGCTTCTATATTGTGGTTACCGGTACCATCTCTCAGCCATAGTGTGGTGTGGGTGAGTTGTCCTATGTTATTACAAAGATGGCAACGATTACAAGGCGGTAATTTAGGTAATTTAACTATCCCCCCAGAATATAGCTGTAATTTCGCTGCTGTTAACTCTGCTATTTACCTCAAAGATGCCATTATTAAGGCGGAAAACTTAAAAAAATGGGATAAGTGGGCAGATTTTGTCCCTAAATCCTCGCCCACAAGTTCAATTAATCGCCTGTTAGTTTTACCTGATCAACATTGCGCCACATTAATTCAAATGAGTTTATGGCGACAGGTAAAAATTAAATTGGATGAACATAAATCTGTAGATGGTGGTTTTCGCTATGAGGAAGCTATCCCCCCAGATACATTGATGTATTTACCCTGGGGTATGACATCCCAAGCGAATGGAAGATCACAAAACTCCTGCTCTGAGTTTGAAACATTATTAGCTGGTAATACCATTGTGCAAATTGGTGGACAGGAAAGTTTAGGACGGGGATTTGTCCAACAATGGATGTAGAAATTAGCAATGATGAAATTAATTATAGGAATTAATTGATATGACCTTTGACCCCAGAACCCTCGCTAGTCCGATTTATGACGCTTTAAATAATTTGCGCGCTCTCCCTAATCAAGATGTTGATCGTTTGAGACAACAAAAAAGTCAAGCAGTTGAACTTTATACCTATCTTTCTACCTGGGGAATGATGCGCCTTAAGGCTGAGGAAACAGCCTTGGGTAATAATATGGAGGGTAAAAAGCAGGTGGTGAAGAAGTTTTTTCAGTGTTTAGAAGAGGTTTCAGGAGTACGAAATTTAGCCGGCGATCGCGGTTTAGATACTTTAAGAAAACTCGGTACAGATGAATATTTAGGTTTAACTGGGTTAGGTCTAGCTTTAGCACAGGAATTTAGTTTTTGGGCGACTGCTATTTATGCAGATATTAAGGGAGAATAAAAATCATGGTATTTCAAAGACCAAAACGCAATAATCCCAACAACCCTACACCCCAAGCAGTTAATAGACCTAATCATGGTCATGGTGGGGGTGGTGGTCATGGTGGAGGTGGTCAACGTCCCCAACCTTCCCCTTGGTTAAACCCTGAAAATCCACCGCAACCACATAAAGAAGCTAGTTTTGTTGAGTATTTACGCTGGATGCGATCGCCTGACGGTGAAAATAAAGATATCACCAAATTGCAGATATTACAATTAGCAGAACAGGGAAACTATCACCAGCGCTTACAACAACTAACCCAGCGCACAGAATTAATCGCCCAAACTAGCTTTAAAGTGCAATGTCCCTGGCGCATTAGAGTAGGTGGACACCGCGGACCAGAAAGTATTTTATTACCTGCTTTCGATGCTTTGGGTTTACCATACATTCCTTCTAGCACTTTAAGGGGTGTAGCTAGAACCCAAGCTATTCGGGAAATTATCACCCAACAAGGAATTTCTTGGAAAGACGCAGAAAAACAAGTTGCGCCTTGGTTTGGTTCCCTAGAAAGCACAAACCTCAACGAACGCTCTGGTAAAGTAGTCTTTCTCGATGCTTATCCCCTCCCTCCTAAACCAAATGAGAATGTGTTAGCTGTAGATATGGCTAATAATATTTGGAAATGGGAAGGTAACACAACAGTATATAGTCCTAATCCTAACCCATTTTTGAGTTTAGAAAAACCTTTTTTTCTCATTGGGTTACGTCTAGCTAGCGGTTGTACAGATCAGCAAATTTTAGAAAAAGTTAAACAGTGGTTAACTACAGGTTTACAAGCGGGAATTGGTTCCCAAGTGAATAGTGGTTACGGTCAGTTAAACCGTGCTGGTAAAATTATCCCCCAAAGTGAATTTTTCCGAGTTAAGTTTATTTTAGAAGGTCAATTAATTCATGGGAGGAAAAAATTTAGCAATGTTAATCAACCCTTGAACCACCAAGGTAGAGCAAATACAATCAATCATGGAGAAGTTAGACCGGTAGCGTTTAAATCCATGCTCCGTTATTGGTTTAGAACCTTGGCTTTAGGTGTTTTAGAACCGGGACAAGTTCAAACCTGGGAAGGTAAAATATTTGGGACTATTACCCCTAAAAAAGAATTGGGGTGGTTAATGGTGAGGGTATTAGATGGTAGAGTCACCCAAAGGGAAGCTCAAAATCAACAAGATGATCCTGGGCAACAAGAAGGTATTTTAACATTAAATTACTCCCCAGAGATACCAAAAAATCAGCAAGAAAACTTAAGAAAACTAGGGAAAACCTTGACTTGGTTAATGTTCCATTTAGGTGGTGTTGGTCAGGGAGCAAGAAGACCTTGTTATTCTCGCTACAATAATCAGTATGCTCCTTGGTGGCGCGGTTCTACCCTCATACCAGAGAGTGAAAATTCATTTTGGAAATTACCAGAAACTCCTGGGGAATTTCAAAAACTATTTAAACAGCGACTCAGGGATTTTTATCAAGCATTCCAAAGTTTAGGCGCTAATTGTAATTATCAGCAACTACAAAACTCTGGTACAGCTAACTCTTATACTTGGCGTGAAGCATTAGATATTAATGCCAAAATTGTAGTAGTTAGTGGTGACAAAAAGACCAATAAACCCTATCCACTGCATATTTTACATCAACGGTTTCACCAATTAGAAGATTCTGACTACACTAATGCCAAAAACCTCTGCGGTGGCGTTAGAAACGATTACCCCAATAAGATTAAACGTGAAGTAGTTCCTTCCCCCATATGGATTGCAGATTTAGACGAATATCAAGTAGTAACCGTATTTGGAGCTAATGCAGACCCCCGGAAAAAATATTTACAAACTTTAGAAAATTCTTTACAAATTTTCCCCCTATGACTGTCAATAATTCCGAACACGTTGATACCTTAATTATTACCGTAGGTACTCGACAAATAGGCTGGCGCTGCAAAGATCATATTATTCGTTCCTTTGGTGCTGATGGTAATATTGGTTATCCCTCCCATATCACTCAACTGTATCAAGAATTGGGAATAGAACGGGGTGTACATCTAGAAAATGACAAAACCTACCCCTGTAGTGCTAAAGACCTGGGACAGCGTTATTATGAATACTGCAAGGAATGGTTAGGGGGTGATTTTAGCCCTGTGGAATTACTCCTAGATCAAAATATAATTGACCAAGGGGTGAAGCAAGGTTTAAAACATATTATCCTGTGGGGAACTGACCAACCAGAAACAGTTTCTTGGTTCCATCGTCGTCTTGATACGGTGTGGATAGCAGAGTTAATGAGGGGGAAAATTATCAGTTTATATCCTCAACTGAGAGTTGATATTCACGCGCCTAAAATTGTCGCTAATGATAATTATGCTATTCGTCAAGAATTGGAATTGTTAGTTTTAAAGGAAGCCTTAGATAGTTTTTCGCCCCATAACAAACAAGAGTTTGTTTTGTGGATACAAAATAAAGGTTGTGCACCTGCGATCGCATCTTCTGTGGAAATTTGCGCCGCTGCTCTGGTGCGTCAGTGTCAGGTATTCAATGCTAGTCCTGATGACCCTAGGGAATTTTTCACCACATCAGAAAATGGTTTAGTTAGCGCTAATCATTCCCAAAGCTTCCAACTCATCCCCATGGGAGAATATTTTTGGTCTTTGGAACGGTTACGGATTATCTCAGCTTGGGAAAGAGGGGATTTTGTGGAAGCTCAACTGTGGTTGAGGATTCATCAAAACAAGTACGAACTACTATATAAATTAGCTGGTTTTTTAGCAAAGTATAGTAACTGGGAATCTCATGATCAGGATTTTTTCCGCAAGTTAAAAGAATGGTTAAATTCTCGCCATGTCAGTAAAACCGTGGATGGGGAACAGCTTCAAGCTTGGAATACACAGTTAGATATCATGCAAGGTGATGATTTAACTAAATTATGGGAGTCTACAATTATTATAGATTTATCGGTACAACGGGAGAACTACACCACAGCCTTTATTCAATTCGTGCAGATTTTGGAACGGTTACTTTACATTCAGTCAACAAGACAAAATTGGGCTAGGAGGGGTTGGAAACCCCAAAAAAGCGATGAGCCATCACTGTATGATTTAATTCAAGGTTGGTGCGATTATCAAAGATATAATCAAAATCATCAATGGTCAAAATTATTAACCGCTATTAGGGAAAAACGCAATCAGGTAATTCATCAAGGTAAGTCTATCACCTTGAGAGATATTCGTAACATCTGGGCTAATAATAACTTTCCCGTGAGATTTCCCGAAACACCAGAGATCATTAAAAACTTAATGATGGATGTCCTCAAAGAAATTATTCCCCCCCCTAGTGTCAATCTCCTGTTAATGCGATCGCTCTATCAATGGGGACTAGACTACCTCAAAAACTCTACTTAATCAAATATTGTTTTACCTCCCCCGTTCCCCGTTCCCCGTTCCCCGTTCCCCGTTCCCTGTTCCCTTTCCTCATAGAATATTGTTCTACCT
>NZ_JAQMTM010000129.1:0-5499 GCF_028331085.1 Anabaena sp. CS-542/02 | reverse complement strand
GGACTTCCAAGCCTTGCCTAATCGGCGTCCTGGGAATGGTCACAAAATTACCGATTGGGAAAAATTTCGTGAGTTCGCTTCCTTACACGGCGATAAAACTCAAGTAGAGATGGCCTCACTTTGGCCTGAAGAAATTAGCGCCCGCACAATCTCAAGAGCTTTAAAAAAAATTGGTTTTATAGCAACTTGCTCGTTAATGTAATTACTGTTGAATCAATTGGACAAATTGCGTATTTGTCATGTAATTTTTTCTGGACTTTTTTCTGGATTAATTGATTCAATTGATGATAAATCTTTTGGAATATTTCTCGGTTTCTATGTGTGTTAGCGTTGGAAAATGTTGAAATACTTACGTCAATTCCAGTATTGTTTAATCTTTTAAATAAGTCCCGCATACTTGTTAAGCTATTATCCAAGGCATAAGACAACCAACACTCAACATAAAGACGGCTGTTCAAAACTGGATAATCATTTTTTGGCAACGGGCTGAGGATGTATTTGACAATCTTGGGAAATGAATTTATAATCATGATAAATTAATTCATTTTAATCCTTCGCCCAAAACTTACCATATTTTGGGCTATTTTTATCACCTCTTTCTTAACATTCAACACTTCTGAGTATAATAATACCCATTAGATATTTTTTAATATAGTAAAATGAAAATAAAATTACTATTTTAAAGCGCATTTTTCACATCTAACACAATGAAATTTATCGGCATTGATTTAGGCTGGAAATCCCAACCAAGTGGCTTGTGCTGCTTGGAATTGATAGCAGGAAAACTGCAAATAATCGACTTAGACCGCCTAGAATTGATCCCAGATATCCTCACTTGGGTAGATAAAACTGTGGAACCACAAGAACCAGCGATTATTGCGGTAGATGCGCCCACATTAATACCCAATGCTGTAGGGAGTCGTCTCCCCGATAAACTCACACATAAATACTTTGGCAAATATCACGCCGGATGTTACCCAGCTAATCAAAATTTACCCTTTGCAGAACGTACTGTAAATTTTGGTTTAGAATTAGAGTCTCGTGGATTTGTCCATGCACCCACAATTGAACCCCGAAGAGCGGGGAGATATCAAATAGAAGTTTTTCCCCATCCCGCAATAGTTAACTTATTTAACCTAGAACGCATCCTGAAATATAAAAAAGGACGCATCAGTGAGCGCCGCTTAGAATTAATTAAACTTTACAATTACATTATTGATATTTTACCCACCAGAGAACCTTCTCTGATCCCTGTACCCTTGGGTGGTTCATTTTCCCAAATCCCCACCACAGGTGCTGCACTTAAAGCAGCTGAAGACAAACTAGATAGTGTAATTTGTGCTTATGTAGCAGCGTACTGGTGGTATTGGGGTGAAAAACATAACTTAGTGTTGGGCGATCGCACAACAGGTTATATTGTCATCCCCACAAATGTGGGGAGCGGGGAATATTGAAACCCCTACTCCCTCATCCTTGAGCTTATTCTGCCCAAGCAATCAATCTTGGCTCATAGGGACTAGATAGATGTTGGTGGTGGGGTAACACACGCAAAGACAAGCCTTGCAAACCAGAGACAGTATAAGTAATGTTAGCTGTGTAAACACTCAACCCTGTTGCATCCTGTCCTTGGTAATCCATGACTACAGGCACTGCATTCATAATTTCACCATTAGCATCAATGCTACCCTGGTATAACTCCACGCGCACATCATCATTAGTCAAGGTGGCCAAGTCAACCTTAGCTTTCACAGCAACGGTTTGATTTACCTCAATATCCGTATCTTCAGATACATCAATATCTTTGATTCTGATGTTGAACCAGTGGTCTCGGAGTTTTGATTTCCAACTAGCTAATTCTTTAGCTGGGGCGTAATTATCCACAGTGAGAATATGATAGCGATCGCTAGCTGGAAAATAAGCCCGTTGAGCATATTCTCCCACCATCCGGGCTGTATTAAAGAAAGGACAATTCAAGCGAATTGCATCTTTCATTTTAGCAATCCACGCACGGGGTAAGCCATCCACATCGTGATACTCGTAGAACAGAGGTATCACTTCCTTCTCTAGTAATTCGTAGAGGGCATTAGCTTCTACCTCATCTTGATAATTAGGATCATCATAATTCTCGCCATGTCCAATTGACCAACCAGTGCGGACATAATCAGCTTCATCCCACCAGCCATCCAGAACACTTAAATTCAGCAATCCATTCATGGCGGCTTTCATACCGCTAGTACCGGAGGCTTCCCGTGGACGGCGTGGCGTGTTTAACCACACATCACAACCAGCTACCATCAACCGAGCAATATGAATGTCGTAATTAGGAACAAACACTACTTGTTTTTCCAAGTGTTGTTCACGGATAAAGTGATTAATGTCGCGGATTAGTTCTTTTCCGGGGATATCTTTGGGGTGAGCCTTACCAGCGATCACAAATTGTAGCTTGCGATGTTTGTTCCCCTGTAAAATCTGCTTTATTCTGTCTAAATCGCGCATCCACAGGGTCGCACGTTTGTAGGTAGCAAAACGTCGAGCAAAGCCAATGGTTAAAACGTTGGGATCGAGAACTTCCTGAGCTTGGTTAATTTCTGCAGCCGCCGCGCCGCGATCGCGCAAATGCTTCACCAAGTGTTCTCGGACATATAAAACCATGTCTAAGCGACAGCGTTCGTGATTGCGCCACAATTCCTCATCGGGGATCGCATCCATCCGTTCCCACAATGGGCTATCTGGTGCTGCTGATGACCAGTTAGGACCTAAGTAGCGATCATACAACTCTTGAGTTGATTTGGCTACACAACTACGGGCATGAACACCGTTAGTAATTGCTGCAATTGGTACTTCTTCCACAGGGACTTTTTGCCACAAACCCTTAAACATCTGCCGTGACACCACACCATGCAACTGTGCCACACCGTTAGAAAATGTCGCCATCTTCAAGGCCAACACCGCCATACTGAAAGGTGCCGATAAATCACCTGTATTTTCACGTCCCAGTCCTAAAAATTGCTCTTTAGGCAAACCAAAGATTTCTGCATAATACCCCAGGTAATACAAAATCTTATCAGGAGCAAACAAATCTATCCCAGCTGGTACTGGTGTGTGGGTAGTAAATATATTACTCGAAGCTACCACTTGTCGGGACTCGGCATAACTTAATCCTTCTTCCTGAATTAAGATCCGGATCCGTTCTAAAGCAGAGAATGCTGCATGGCCTTCATTCATGTGGTAGGCGGTGACATTGTAACCCAGTGCTTTGAGCATCTGTACACCACCGATCCCCAGCATAATTTCCTGGTGAATCCGCATATCAATATCACCACCATATAGCTGGTCTGTGATGTCGTGGTCGTAAGGGTTATTGGGTTCAATGTTCGTGTCTAGCATATACAGTGGTACCATTCCCACCTGTACACGCCACACTCTCGCGTAGACCTTGCGCCCTGGATAATCCACCGCAATCCTTAGTTCTGAACCATCTGGATTACGCTCTAGATGCAAGGGCATATTATAGAAATCGTTGATGGGGTAGCGCTCTTGTTGCCAACCATCCGCATTCAGGTATTGAGCAAAGTATCCTTGCTGATACAACAACCCCACACCCACAAGAGGTAAACCCAAGTCACTGGCAGATTTGAGGTGATCCCCCGCTAGAACACCCAAACCGCCAGAATAAACCGGTAAACAATCTACCAGACCGAATTCAGCCGAAAAATAGGCATAGCATTCTTTTGGCTTTGAGCTACGCTGTTTCTGATACCAAGTACGCTCTTGTAAATAATCTTCTAACTGACGAGCCGCCCGATCCATTTGTGCTAGGAAGCCTTCATCCTCCACAACTTCCAAGAGCCGCCCTTGATTGATGGTACCCAGCATTAATACGGGGTTATGATGGCTAGATTCCCACAGATCGGGGTCTAATCGACGAAATAAATCTTTACTCTCAACGTTCCAATCCCAATGCAAGTTATATGCTAGTCGCCTCAGGGGTTCGAGCCGCAAAGGTAAGGAAGGGGAAACATTAAATGTGCGAATCGGCTGCATAGTTTGGTAAAGCTCCAAGTTTAATTTTCGGTATTGTTTATGTATTTATTGCTGTCTATACTCAATGTTGCCAATTCTTTTGACTGTGTGTGTAAATAACCTTGTTTAGCATTGATAGTGATTCTTTCCATCGCTGATAAAGTTTACACTAAAGACATTTTTAAGTCTATGGATTACCCACAAGTATTTACTTAGTATATAAAAATTTGACTCTTATCTATCGGCTAAAAGTTAAACAAATATAAATAAATTGTTATGAAATCTTCAGAGTTGAGCTAACAATACTCTATTTGATGTGTCCACAAGACTCAATAAACATCTGTATCTTCTTCTTTGTTGCTTACAAAGCCAGTTAGATGACTATGGCGATTGCCCTATAGACTGAGCTGCTGTATAAGCTAAAAGTACCTTGTATCAGGTATTTTAGACAACAGTTTAATCTTTTTTTAGTTCTTGTGCGTAGTAGTGTATTTTAATTTACTAAATAGCCCTTGAGTGTATCTGAGGACACGACTGGATTAATAAAAATTAAATAAGTATCAATCATAGCTATATTAAGGAATATTTAGGGTTATACTTCCTTTCAAGGAGTTTTTATAAGGAAATCATTCATGTTCCCTCTGAAATATAACTTCTTTCTCCTAACTGTTCCTTTTTTTCCAGCGATTGTGTATTTTTTTGTACTACATCAGTTATATATAGCCTCAAATAAATAACGTTAGTTGTAATTTCTCACAGGTATGATTTTTTTTCATATCTGGGCATCGCTGTTTGATATATAAATGTATCTAGGTAGTGCGATTCGTTCTCTCGATCGGGAGCAGAAATGCTCACAGGATGAGGGGTAAGACTGGATAAAACCAGATTCTTATAACTGTGTGTTTCATGAGGGTGTAAATCCCTCCCCCTAGGTGCAAGGGTGACAGCATCTCCCTTACGGTAGGGACTAGCCATCAATCGGTAAAGCAGGGAGAAAAGGCATTTTTACTAGGAGCCGAACTTGATACACGTCGAGCAAAGTACCCATGAGTACTTAACGAAGATGTGTCTGAAGCGTCGTTATACAAAACCAGCCAAATCGGGCTGACAGGCTGGAACCAAAATGGTAAAGGATAAGGAAGTTGATAGTACCGTTATGCACTTCCTAAAAACCCGACGTAAAGCATCACTCTAAGAGGATGTTTGATAAGTTTTCAACAGGTAATTTTTATCTTAGGGAACAGGGAACAGGGAACAGGGAACAGGGAATGGAGAACACACCGAACACGGTATGGCTAACGCCACGCTATCGCTATCGACTTCGCTCACCCACCACACAAAAAACAATAAAATCCAGTCCCCTCCTCTTACAAGGACAAGACTTGGTGGACAAGGTGGACAAGGTGACAAGGGAGAAAAACAGTACAAAGTCTGTATTTTTAGTAAGAAAAATAGCCCCTTAAAAGACCATTGTCC
>NZ_JAQMTM010000012.1:0-9363 GCF_028331085.1 Anabaena sp. CS-542/02 | reverse complement strand
GCCATTAGCCGGGGAATAAATTAAGCGTCTGATAGCGAAAGTCCACTTTTAGTGGACTAGTGGCTTACATATAGTACTCTAGGCAATGATTGTTAACCCTATTTATAAAGTTATATTTAACACCCAGTCGGATAAATCCGACTTTAGCTATCAGACAGGGGTTTCTAACCCCTGGCTCCCGGTGGTCATAGCTCTTAAACCCTGACCCGTCAACAGTCAACCGTCAACCGTCAACAGTTAACACCCAGTCGGATTTATCCGACTTTAGCTATCAGACAGGGGTTTCTAACCCCTGGCTCCCGGTGGTCGTAGCTCTTAAACCCTGACCCGTCAACCGTCAACCGTCAACCGTCAACCGTCACCCGTGTGCTATTATACAACCCTGGTGGAAAATGTCTAATTACTTCCGCAACTGACCAAGCTTGAGCGATCGCACCTTTAGAGGTATGGGGAAAATCCCCATCAAAAATTTCTGAAATCGATTGTATACAACCATCACAAAGGAAATGATCTAGTAATGGTTGCCAATCAAAGGGTAAAGGTAGTTGGGGGTAAGAACGCTCCCAAGCCCGAGTAAACGGACCAATCAACCAAGCCCAAACAGTCCCCTGGTGGTAGGAGCGATCGCGCTGTAGGGAATCTCCAATATATTTACCGATATAAGCAGCGTCAGATGTATCCAGACTCCGCAAACCATAGGGAGTAAGTAAACGCACAGTGGCTAAATCAACTACAGCCTGGCTCTGCTGTAGTGAAAAGCCGCAATGATGCAAGGACAATGCTATCACTGCATTAGGGCGAATCTGGGCATTACGGCGGTCATCTAATTCTATAGTGTCGTATAAATAACCTAATGGGTTCCAAAACTTTTGTAGAGAAATTTTTACTTGTTCCGCTTGCTGACTATAACGCCAGGCTTGCTTTACCAAGCGGGTGCAATCCCCTAACTGCATTTCCCCTAAGCGTTGCGCCCATTTACTCATCCAACATAAAGCGGAATACCACAGAGCATTGATTTCTACTGCTTTACCATTGCGGGGGGTAATAGCTTCTCCGTCAATTACCACATCCATCCAGGTAAGAGCCATACCGGGGACATCCCAACTCACTAAGCCATCAGTAGCATCAACTTGGATATTATAATGAGTCCCACCCATAAAAGCTTTGTGAATTTGTTGCACAATGGGAAACTGAGCCGCCAAAAACTCCCAATCTTCGGTAGCTTCTAAATATAGCCCTAAAGTTTCAATCCACCATAAAGCCGCATCAATACTGTTATAAGAGGGTTCACCATCAACATCAGGAAAAACATTAGGTATCAGACCGTGACGACAGTAACGCCCAAAGGTTTGTAATAGTCCTTTAGCTAGTTCAAAGCGCCCGGTGACTAAAGCTAAACCAGGTATAGCAATCAAGGTGTCACGTCCCCAGTCATTAAACCAGTGGTAACCAGCAATCACCGTGGGTCCAGCAATGGAAGCTCGATGAACAATAAATTGATCGCTGGCTTTTAATAATTTTTGCCAAATCGGGGATGAGGAGGATTTATGGGTTACCCAGCCAAAAATTTGGGATAGTCTTTTTTGTTCTGCTTCCACCGCAGCGGTAAAAATTTCTGGGGTGAGTAGACCTAGCTGTGGGTCAGGAAAACCCATCTGTGCTTCTAGAACAATGGCATCTCCCGGTTCTAGTTTAACTGTTAAGTAGCCAGGAGTGTAGAGGTCTTCGCGATCGCCTAATCCTCGTTTTTTCTCTTCTGGTAATAAATAATCCCAGTACCAAACCCTATTGGCTTGATATTCCCCCCGACTCCAGCGCAAATACCATGGTGTACCGAATCCCCCCGGAAATATGGCTTGGAGACAAACTTGATTCTCACCCAGTAATTGTGAAAACTCTAAGCCTGGATGACCTTTTTGTTGGTGGTGAAAATCGCGATCGCCTATCAGCAGCCGCAGCCGTAGTTTTACTGAGAATTTACCTTGATAATAATACTTAATTAGTAACTGATGTTTACAAATGTCCCCTAAACCGTGGGGCATGATTAACTCTCTACTGAGTTGCCAATTGTCTTGTCTCCAAATCCATTGGGGAACTGGGTTAATATCAAAATAGTGCAGCAACTTGTAACCCTGGGGGGCAATTTCATCATTACCCCAGCAGTTTGTCCCTAGTGGGATCACCCTCCCTGAGACTTCTAAACTGGCTTCCAGGTGGGAAAACAACAGGGTACGCCCACAGGGGGGATTAGTGGCGGCAAATAGCCAACCATGATAGGTGCGGGTGCGAACATCTGAAATCGTCCCACTAGCAAAACTCCCCAAGCCATTAGTTAGTAACCATTCTCTTGTGTCTAAATCAGGCATTTTTTACTCAAAATCGTTATGACTATGATATAGTCGTAACAGTTTGTAATTAAATTTTAGACGGGTAAGTGTGAACTGACCCGAGTTTCAACGCTCTTTTACGTATATCAGTCTAAGGAGAATTGGCTTCATGTCCCTCACTTACGCAACAGAAGGATGCCTCCGTGTTGGTCAACAGGCTCCTGAATTTACAGCAACTGCTGTGGTAGATCAAGAATTTAAAACAATTAAACTTTCCGACTACCGTGGTAAGTATGTCGTTCTGTTTTTCTACCCCCTAGACTTTACCTTTGTTTGCCCCACTGAAATCACAGCCTTCAGCGATCGCTACGAAGAATTTAAGCAAATTAACACTGAAGTCCTCGGTGTGTCCGTGGATAGCGAGTTCTCTCACCTAGCCTGGATTCAAACTGACCGCAAGGCTGGTGGTGTGGGTGACCTCAATTATCCCCTAGTTTCCGACATTAAGAAAGAAATTAGCGCCGCTTACAACGTCCTTGACCCCAGCGCCGGTATTGCTTTGCGTGGTCTGTTTATCATCGATCAAGATGGTGTACTCCAGCACGCTACCATTAATAACTTGGCTTTTGGGCGCAGTGTTGATGAAACTCTGCGGACATTAAAAGCACTTCAGCATGTTCAGTCTCACCCTGAGGAAGTTTGCCCCGCTGGTTGGCAACCTGGTGATAAAACTATGAATCCTGACCCTGTGAAGTCTAAGGTTTACTTCTCTGCTGTCTAGATTTTTGTTTAAGTCGGATTGACGAACGAGAGATGTAAACGGTGTTTACATCTCTCGTTTTTTCAATAAATTAGGTGAAAAGGCCTAAATTATATCTAGGTATATCTAGGTGCTATACTTAGGCAGGCATCATTTCCATGGATCTACAAGCTGCTGCACAGCGACGACAAGAGGCGGCGCATTGCATCATCTTTTGATCTTTGCTCATCTGTTCGCAAGCTGTAGCAACGCGATCGCACATTTCGGCACAAAGCATACAAGTGCGCCCCATGAATTCCGAACCGCCCATCATCATATTCATGCACATCATACACATTTCTGAGCAGTCACGCACCATACTCATAATGCCCTTGTTGATTTGCTTACCGTCTTTGCTCATACAGTGAGTCATGGTTTCCAGGCAGATTTTGTGACATTCCATGCAGGCGTTGATGCAGTTTTGCATTTCAGTAGTCATGGTTTCAGTCATCATCATCATCATTGTAAATACCTCCTGAATTACTGACCTAGGCACTACTTATAACAGTAATGAGATTTTTTTTAGGGTCAATGGCATTTTTTTCGTAAATTTGATTGATATAAAGTCATATCCTGACTATAAAATGGTGAGAATTTTTTTCTCATCTCCTCACCTCCTTGGCTGCGGCTCTAAAATACTTTGCGAGTAATTGAGTGGTTAAGCTGATCACCCCGGGGCTAATTGCAAAAAAATGGCTATAAGCATTGAATTAAAGATGGGATTATTGATACATTATGGAAATTGAACTATAAACCCAGAGCTATTGAAGGTACTAAACCAGAATTTTTATGAAATCTCTACACCGTCCCGATCTATATGGCTGGTCTACTTTCAATCCCACAAGAAATATTGATTTCCATGGGGTTGCTTGGGTACGTCCACAGGGAAATATCCTCATTGACCCAGTGGCTTTATCAAATCATGATTGGAATCATTTGCAATCCCTCGGTGGTGTGCGTTGGATTGTGTTGACTAATTCTGAGCATATCAGGTCTGCTAAGGAAATCGCTGACCAAACTTATGCTAAAATCGCCGGTCCGGTGGGGGAAAAGGATAGTTTTCCCCTACGTTGCGATCGCTGGTTAGGTGATGGTGATGAAGTTGTCCCCGGATTAAAGGTGTTAGAACTCCAAGGTTCTAAGACACCGGGGGAGTTGGCTTTGTTACTAGAGGAAACAACTTTGATTACAGGAGACCTTGTACGCGCCCGCAAGGCTGGTAGTTTAACCATCTTACCTGATGAGAAGTTGCTCAACCGTGAAGCGGCTGTGGCTTCTGTGCAACGCCTAGCAGCACTACCCCACGTAGAAGCTGTATTGGTGGGGGATGGTTGGCCTGTGTTTCGCGATGGTCGCGATCGCTTGCAGGATTTGCTAGCGACCTTATAATTACTCAACTCACTGGGTAACCTATTCCCCTGGCCATGAGTGCAGCCAACAGGGGAATCAGTGCAAAACCAACAATTTCAGTTCTAATTAACCAGATGAGACGATTTACTTGAGTTGATTCTACCTTGGGGGCTGTGCCTTTTTGTAGAGCAGGAACCCAACTAATAAAAGAAACTGTGGGATACAAAGACAAACCACCTACTAACAGAAAGATGGCTACTTTCGTATAAAAAACAGGATTATTTAAATAGTACTCGGAGCCTTTACCATAGTAAAGAACACGTAATACACCTGTAGCTAAAATCATTACTGCTGATATACCATATACTGTATCAGCGATGACAATTTTCCAAGCCTCATTTAAGCTCAACTCCTTTTGAGAGTTTAAGATGAATATCTCTAAAACTAGCGCTCCAAAAGACAACATCAACCCCAAGTAATGCAAATATGCAACAACGGCACTTATCAACATAACAATTTCTAGATTTTGCGATTTTAGTATTTATTTTGGAGCCGAAACTATCTCATCTTTTATTTTCGGTCAATTCCTTATAAATTGTACACTAAACCGGCTAATCTGTATTGCCTAAGTTTGACCACCAGTGTAGTTCGTGAGTTAAAGAGTATAAAATAGAGGGTTATTTTCAGTTTTCCTGGCTACCACCTAGCACAGCATCATATTCGCCCAGACCCAGGCAATTATTTGTGATCACAAACAGTCCTGTAATGATTATTAGTAACGGCTAAAACTATTAATCTTGATCTGTTGAAATTTCCGAATATTATTTGTTATCCTAAGTTTTAGATAATATTCTTTGGTGAATCAACATAAACCGCATTTTTTTAGATATTGTGATTATCTTTTGTGTAGTAAAGTGCTGGTATTATTTTACCTGGCATTTTTTCTTTAGGTCAGGTTCTCATTTTTTATGCAACCCCGGCCTACTATCATAGAAATTTTTTCCACCTTCTTACAGTTTCAGGGAGACAGATTCAGTCATTGGGCGACAGAATCAAGATTGCGTCGCAGCATTCAAAATTGCCTACAACAAACCTCAAAAAATACAACTGAAAACTTTTGGGTTATATATTGGTATAAGTCTTGGGAAGTTGCAGCAACTAAATTTTTGGCCCAGCAACATCTGACAGCATATTTACAAGAAGCTTGCTATTGGAGTTCTCAAAAAACAGTCGCTAACTTCCTGAGTACCCAATACAAAATATCAGATTGTTTTCAAATAGCGATCGCCCAAGTTAATAAAGTTCTCCAAGGTTTTAATCCTAATTACAGCAGTAGTTTGAAAAGTTATGCCAGTATTGTGTTTGGGAATGCTATCCGGGAATATTGTCGCCAAGTTGGGGAAGTGGATATTTGTACAGACTGGGGTCTGTTAAGGAAAACATCACAAAGGCGATTCCATGACGCTCTCAAAAATGCTGGGTTGTCCGCAGATACGATTAACACTTATATCGTGGCTTGGCAATGTTTTAAAACTTTGTATATCCCCCAACCTGGTAATTGTCGCCAACTGGCTCCACCAGATGAGCAAATTTGGCAAGCGATCGCCCAGATTTATAATACACACACTGGCTCTAAAGTCAACCCCCAAACCTTAGAAAACTGGCTCCTAAGTGCGGCCACAGCGGTGAGAAAATATCTTTACCCCCGGAGGGATTCCCTTGATTATCTACCAGGGGTAGATATACCAGGAACCGAACAATCATCTTTAATCGATGGAATTATCGCCGCTGAAGAAGCCCAAACCCGCGCTGGTGTGCAAATGCAGATTAACCAAGTTTTAGGGGATACCATCACCCAACTTGAACCGCAATTGCAAAAGATTTTACAACTATACTATGGTCAACAGCACAATCAAAATGTCATTGCCAAACAGTTAGAAATCAAGCAATATACAGTTTCCCGGCGATTGACAACAGCTAAAACAATATTACTGCGAACTCTGGCTAATTGGAGTCGGAATACTTTGCATATTTCCGTCAACACAGACCTACTAACTAGCATGAGTCCTGTGATTGAGGAATGGTTGCAAAAATACTACAGCATTTCTACTTAATGCGTAGAGGAAAAGCCGCCAAATTATCCGGAGAAAACCCCATGAATATTAATACCCCCTTCTTAAATTGTGTTTTTACAGACATAATTTTAGCAATTCCAGATACTATACAATCTGCAATTCACTCTCGGAACAATTATCAAGCCTATATCAATCAACTGTGTTTGGCTGCTGTCTTACCTTGGTTACAGTCAGACTTCACACCCCAAGCCCAAGTTTGGCCTAATACTACGGCTTTACCCAGTTTTTGGGAGCTAGTCAATGGTACTGCTATCACAGTAGACGCAGTGAGATTTATTTTGGTTCCCAGTGAAAATATTGATTGTAGTGAATTGCGTGTACCCCAGGAATGGGTAGATATTCCTACCTGGGTGGGGGATTATTACTTAGGAGTGCAAGTAGAACCAGATGATGGCTATGTTAGGGTTTGGGGCTATTGTACCCATCAACAACTCAAAACCAAAGGTAATTATCAGCCAAGCGATCGCATTTATGCTCTAGAGCAAGATTATATCATTACCGATATGAGTGTATTAAGCGTGGCGCGAGAATTTTGTATTGATGAAATTACACGAACTGCCATCATAGATTTACCAACTATACCACAAGCACAAGCGGAAAATTTAATTACCCGCCTGGGAAATCCAGCCATGATTAACCCCGGTTTAACAGTGCCTTTTCCATTGTGGGGGGGATTAATTGGCCATGGGGGTTGGCGACAACGATTATATGAACAACGTTTGGGACTACCAGAACAACGCTCAGTGACACAATGGTTAAACAGCGGTGTGTCGGAAATGGTAGTGGGGTGGGAAAAGATCAATCTGCAACCCAATAGGGCTGGGGCGCGAAATATCACGGAAAATCAACCAAGAGTGACTTTATCGCGCCAACTAGCGATCGCGGGTCAATTATATGAACTGGTGATTACACCCCAAGGTCAACCCCAGATCACACATTGGCGGTTTGAGTTACGTCATACTATTATAGGCGCAGCCATTCCTGGGGGTTTTAAACTCAGACTCCTCACCGAAGACTTACAACCATTTCCCAACAATGAAGATATGGCCACCACTGCGGTGGAACAACTTTATATAGAGGTTGCATTAGAACCAGGAGAAGGTATAGTCTGGGAAATAGAACCCCTTCCCGATAACTATGACCGAGAAATATTAAAATTTTAACATAAAAACATCAAATTTTCCCAGGAAAACCCCATCTCGACTTTATGCCTTCTCAAATCCCCATCAATCAAAATAAAATTGGTGTTGCAGTTATCGGTACTGGATTTGGTCAAAAAGTCCACATTCCTGGATTTACAGCCCATCATCGCACCGAAATAGTTGCTGTTTATCATCGAGATATTCATCAAGCCCAAACCATCGCCCACACTCATAATATCCCCCACGCCTGCGACAATATTACCGATATTTTGGCATTACCAGCAGTGCAAGCGGTGAGTATAGCAACACCCCCATTTCTCCACTATGAAATGGCTAGGGCAGTCCTGCAAGCCGGCAAACACTTATTATTAGAAAAACCCACAACTTTAAATGTCTTAGAAGCTAAAGAATTATATCAATTAGCCCAAGCACAAGGCGTAACTGCTATAGTAGATTTTGAATTTCGCTTTGTTCCCGGATGGCAATTATTCGCCGAATTATTAGCTAAAAACTATGTAGGTAACAAGCGCTTAATTAAAATTGATTGGTTAGGTTCTTCCCGCGCGGATACCGAACGCCCCTGGAACTGGTATTCCTGTCAAGATCAGGGAGGCGGTGCTTTAGGTTCTTTAGGTTCCCACGCCTTTGATTATATCTCCTGGCTCTTTGGACCAGTCAGCAGATTAAACGCTTACTTGAGTACCGCCATTCCCGCACGGGTTGACCCCAGTATTGGAGAATTAAAACCAGTCAATACAGATGACAACTGTCTGCTATCTTTAGAATTAGCTGATGGTACACCTTGTCAAGTTGCGATCAGTGCTGTAGTTTACGCATCTCGCACACATTGGATAGAAGTGTATGGCGATCGCGGTACCCTAGTTTTAGGTAGTGAAAATCAAAAAGATTATATACATGGATTTAGGGTGTGGGGTTCCCAACCTGGTCAACCTCTCCAAGAAATTGAAATACCCAACCGGTTAGTTTTTCCCCAACATCACGCCGATGGGCGTATTTGTGCATTTACCCGTGTAGTAGACCAATGGGTACAAGGAATTGAACGCCAACAGCCAATAGTCCCATCTTTGCGAGAAGGGGTTTATTCTCAATTGTTAATGGATTTATCTCATAAATCTCACACAACATCAAGTTGGGTAGATGTACCCAACCTGGAAAAGTTCCTCACTGATGGTGTCTAATCAAGTAGACACTAATTGATTCCCTGCGGGGAAACGCTATAGCTGTCAGGGATAATAATTAATAGGTGTATCCCTGAACAGCTATCTAGTAAACTGAGATCCTAATTAAATGGAGCGATGAGGTCATTAGTAAGCATGACTAAATGACTTAGCTAGGTAGGTAACATGACCAATAGCATAGGTGGTTACAAAGGCTTCAGCTAACTTAGTTAATGTAGAAATATCGCTGACATATCCACTAGTGGAATCAGTGTCGCTACCGCCGGAAATAGCATCTACATCTTTAAGTTCATTGAGAAAACTTTCAGAATCTTGAAATAATTCCACACCAGCATTGTTGAGTTCAGAAAGAATAATGTTAGCCATTTTATTTGCTCCTCAAGTATTTGTAGCGATAGTTTTTTCCGGAAT
>NZ_JAQMTM010000011.1:0-29624 GCF_028331085.1 Anabaena sp. CS-542/02 | reverse complement strand
TTCTAACAGTTTGAGAAACAGTATGCGATTAATCCAAGTAATTGCTAGTTCTAAAGCAACATTAAATAGTCTATCTTGCTCAGTTAGTCCAAATTGCTCTGGTTTTTCTATGCGGGATATTTTATCTAAACTGTCAAGTTGGTAAATTGCATTTTCAATCAGTGAACCGGGATTTCTTCTACCTGCTTTTTGACGCTGGATGAGTTTTTTACCACCTTCCTTAGTTTCGGTTAACCCGATGATATGTAATAATTCACTATAAAAACCTTGATCCAGGGTGTTGCTATCGTTAGCGAAGGGAAGTTTTAATAAGTGTTCTGGGGAAAGTAATTTAAATAGTGCAATTAGTCGATGGTCATCTGTTGGTTCTGGTTTTTTGAGGATTTCTGCATATTCGCGCAGGTCAAAGTGGGTAAAGACTAGGGAAGTTTGAAGATTAGCAATAGCTGGTTGAGCGATTTCTTTATAGAAGAATTCTGTTTTTTTACTGGTTAATCTTCCGGCTTCAAAATCCTGATATTGCTGGATAAATTGGGGATTTTCTACAAAACTCTTTTCAAAGACAGTAGCATCAAAAATAAACCATTCATAGATATTGGTAGCAATTAAATATTTAATTTCCAGGTTTTTATCGCTTAACCTTTCCCGCAGGAAATATAATACTAGTTCTTGTAATGCTTTAGTGTTTAAATTTTCCACTGTCAGCATTTCCGCTTTGTTGGTGGGCTTTTTGGTTTCTAAAATTACTCCTACAGTGCTGTGAGCATCTTTACCATTATGAATAACTAGGTCATTGCGTCCTTTGGTATTAATAAAGTGATGGGAACCATAATAAGTATTTTTCAGGAAATCAGCGATGAGATTTTTATGAAATTCTTCGCTTTCCCCTTCGTTAATTTGTTGGATGAGGGTAGTTAGATGTGTTTTAAATAGTTCAATTTGATTTCTGTAGGGTTTAACTTTGAGGAAGGCTTTATTTAATGCTTGTCTGGGGAGAATTTTATTCATCTGTGGTTGAGGTGACTATGAAGACTGATTGTAAAACTTGTATAGTTTGGGTGGGGTGCAGATCCTAGGTTTTACTAAGCCTCAAGCTAAACTAGTTTAATATTTAGGTTGATTATATACTGTAATTTAAATTATTAGTAGCAATATTACTTAGGGGAAGAAAAATCTTCCCCTGTGTTGAGTAGTAATTTACTGGGAGGTAACGCGACAGAATTTGCGATCCTTATCATGTTCAGGATACAGCCAAGAATAGGCGAAATGGCTGACTCCTGGTAATTGGGGAGCAAATTGGCGCAGTGCTTCCATTTGTACTTCTAGGGATGGGCGATTACTCATTGAGCTTCCCCAAGTTCCAGCTAAAGCCGGAATCACCTTTGTTCCTGGTTGTGCAGCATCCAAAACTCGCTGCACTTGCTGGACAATGCAGCTAGCAGTACCACAAGTAGCATAGGACATAGGATGCCATTCTAAAGAGTTGGGAAACCTATCCCAAGGTTGCAAGCGGGAATCATAGCCTTGTCCTATGGTTTGATTACCATCAGGAAAAAATACCACCCCAGCAGGTATTCTTTGTTGCTGGGCTGGGTAAGCAGCTAAGGAGACAAAATCTAATATACCTTGCATGGCGTGAGCAACTGCTAGTTGCCATAGTTGCGATTGTAACAGTGGTTGTCTCTGGCTAGCGGAGGGTCTTGATTCTGTTTCTACTGGTTGGGGAATGCGACCTTGCCACATAGGCTCAGTTTCATCAGTATGGAGTTGATCGAGTTCATTAATATCCCCGGCGGTGATATATCCTCTGGCTATAAAACGGCGAATTAACTCCAATCCTTTGTTATTCTGCGCCCGACGCAATAAAGCAGCTTGAGTCGCCGGACTAAATAGCCATAAATCAGAGAGTCTGGTAGCCACCGAATCAGGTCCTTCTTGTCGGGGATAGCGGACGTAATCAAATAACACCCCATCGGGTTGGCGGCGTACTACTTCCTCTACCATTTGGTAGAAGTCCTGTTTGGCCTGTAAGTTGTAAGGATCAACAAATACTTGAGAGTTATTATCTGTGACTTCTAAACTGGTTTGACCTTTACCATTACGGGCGATCGCATCTTGTCTGTCTGGACGCAGGCCGTAAGTATAGCCGAAATTCTTGGTAAACATCCAAGCGTAAACTTTTAAACCACGTTGTCGCCCCATTTGAATGGCGGTAGCCATGAGATCGACATTTTCCGCCCCTGGGGTGCGAATTGCGGAAGGCCAAACGGTGGGATTATTTGCCGCTGGTAATAATACCTGCCCGTCATAGAAGACTTCGAGATAAACTTGATTGTAGCCACGGTTAACAATGCGATCCATGACCTGCTCAATTGCTCCAGGCTGAATATCACAGGAATATAAACGCAACCACACCGCCTGTATTTGAGGCCAAGTGCGATCGCGACAATTTTGTAACTCCTGTGCATGTTGTTTGACTAATTGTTGGTAGCGGTTTTTGGCATCTTGATTGCCTTTGAGTGCTGCTAAACGCAAGTCTTCTTTGGCTTGTGCTGCTGCTGGTGATAATTGGCAATACTGTTTTAATTGCGCCTTTGCAGTTTGGTTACTTAGGGGAGAAATTAACAGAGTACCTGTAAAAATGGTCGCTAACAGACAGCGCCAAAATAAAATCGTTTTTCCGAAGGTGAAAGCAGAATTAGACATATGTGAAGGTAAAACCACAAATGAATCATGAAGCCTAATAGAAAGAATTCTTAGAAAAAGGTATATAAAATGAGACCTTTTCAGAAAAATTTGGCAGTTTACCTATCTCAGACTGCCAAAGTGGTATTGATGTTGCCGAATTTTTAATCAAATTTTTAATCAAATTTTTAATAATTAATAATTTTGCACTATACCCCATTAATTGTATGACAGGGGGCAGTTAATTAATTACAGCGTATTTGATACAAGATTACTAGACAAAGCTTGTCGGTATATGCTATAATATAAGGTTAATCAAAAATTCATAATATTTGAGAACAAAGCCCTTATGTGTGTCTAATGAACTACACACCAATTTATTCCCTATTCCCTGTTCCCTATTCCCTGTTCCCTGTTCCCTGTTCCCTGTTCCCTAAAAATAAAAAACTTTGTACCTTACGAGCATGGGAAATGCTATATCTTGCCCAGTGCTATTCTTGATACATAAGTCAAGAGTCAAAGACTGAGAACAAAAATTAGGACTCTGGACTTTTGACTCTTAACAATGGCACAGGTAATGCTTAAGCACCACGCTTCACTGCTGACTCCACCCGTTGTAACTCTTCCTCTAGGCGATTTTTCAGCTTTTGGGGTACGGGGCGATTGGGATAAGAACTATAGTGTCCAGCTAGGGAGTTGAGAGCTGTTCGCATGGTTGTAAAGGAACTCAGACCAGAAACAGACTTAACCCTTTGATAGCGAGCCGAAAAATCGCTGATTTTTTGGCGTGCTTCAGCTTCAATAGCTGCTTTGTTGGGGGAATCCTCTGTTACTTCCAGGGCTTGTTTCATAATATTGACTACCGCCAAGGTATCTTGAGGATAATCCCCAGTTAAACTGTCTCGACTGCTAGAACAGCCCATGAGACCGATGGTGACAACTAAAACCAAGGCCAGTAGACGCGACCAATAGCGCTTCATATTTTTGTTAATTCAATAATACATAAATCAACATCTATCCTATCTTGGATTGGTATCCAGGGGATCATTGACAGGGATAAGCAATGACTAATGACTAATGACTAATGATTAATAACTTGTTTATACACAGTATCTCGTTGTTGGTGGGGTCTCCCTAGGGATGCGATCGCATTTTGCAGGGTTTCCACTGCCATACAAGTACCACCCAAGGCTCCAGCCATTGTGGTAATATGTTCTTCCATTAATGTCCCACCAATATCGTTACAACCCCACTGTAAAGCTGCTGTAGCCCCACTCAGCCCTAGTTTTACCCAACTTGGTTGATGGTTGGGTATGTAATTTCCCAAATAAATCCGCGCCACTGCTGTGAGTAATAAAGCATCATTGAGAACTGGTTGATCCCGTCCTACACGACGGCGTAAAGATTTGGGTGCTTCTTGTCCCACAAATGGTAAAACAATAAACTCCGTGATTTTACCTGAGTAACCTTGCTCAAGGGCAGTTTTTTGCAGCGATCGCAATTTTTCTAAATGTGTAATTTGTTGTTCTGGGGTTTCAATATGCCCTGATAATATGGTGCTAGTGGTGGGTAAACCTAACTTGTGCGCCGTACCCACAATTTCCAGCCAAGTTGCTGTATCAATCTTTTCCGGACACAATACCCGCCTCACTTGATCATCTAACACTTCCGCAGCTGTTCCTGGCATAGACCCTACACCAGCATCTCTGAAAGCCCCAATCACATCAGCATATTCAATGCCATCAATTCTAGCGATAAATTGCACCTCTTGGGGAGAGAAAGCGTGTAAATGTATCTGGGGAAATTCCTCCTTAATAGTCTCTACTAACTTCAGGTAATAAGCCAAAGAATTACCGTTAATTTGCGCTTGTGGATTTAATCCCCCCTGCATACAGATTTCCGTTGCGCCTCTTTCCACCGCATCTGTAGCTTTTGACAAAATTTGCCCCCAGTCTAACCAGTAAGCACCAGCATCACCATCATCCCGACGGAAAGCACAAAAACTACAGTGTTGCTCACAGATGTTAGTAAAGTTAATATTACGATTAATTACATAGGTAACTATGTCCCCGGCTTGGATGTAGCGTAATTGATCAGCGGTGTTACGAATAGCAGCGATCGCTTCTGAGTCAGTTTGTTTTAATAAAAAAACCCCATCGGCGGGAGATAAATCATCACCCAAGAGAGCGCCATCTAGAATAGCATCAATAGTTTTATCTTTCACAGCTTACAAAAACCAACTGCCAAACTTTAGTTTCATCCTAGCAATTATTTGGCTAGTTTTATCCGCCAAAGATCGAAATTCAAAGGCTGAAGTTGATAATCCCTCTCAATGGTATTTTTTAACTCCACCGAGGGCGCAAATAATAAGATGTCAAATCCATCAGGAACTTTAACAATATCCTTATTTAATACAGACGGAGGTAACTCCCTACAAGTATAACAGTTAGGTTTAAGTTGTAAATGAACTTCTGGCTTCAGCAGATGACTTAAAGCTAATATTCTGCCCATACTACCATCACTGATTAACAGTGGCCGTTCAAGCTGATTAATTAATTTAGCATCCTCAAAATTTAGATCACTATGGCTTTTAGTCCACCAGTGATGAGATTGGGATATCAACACACCAGAAAAGATAGAGCCAGAAAACAGAAAGCACATAATAATTTTCCCAAATTTCTGTTGATGTGAAACTGAGGTAATTTTATTTGCTAGGAAGTAAGCTATAGATATTTGTATACCCAAATAACCGGGAGTAAGATACCGGGGAATAATTGACCTTGTACCGCCATAGATCAAATCTTTTAACATAACTGGCAGGCAAGTCACTAAAATTAGGCTTAAAATAAATAACCAGGTTTTTCGAGATGAGTAACGACACAGATAATATAGAGAATAGCCTGCTAAGAATACTATCACCGCGACTAAAGTTACCTGGATGAGATATATAAATTGATTTTCAAACCCAAAATTGATCACAGCCCTTTCGTGATTACTATCTATGAACATACGGCTGAGATTAAAAGCCCAGGTTTTCATCATCGATAGAGTAGGCATATTACCTTGGCCACCAACTATACTGGTGAGGTGCTTTAAATTGGCAACAATTACCAATAGCCAAGGTAAAAAAGCCAGAAAACCAGCCAGAGAAGCCAATAAATAGGCAATTACTTTTTTAGTTAATCTCAAACCTTCTATAGTAATTAAATAAACTCCATGTGCCGCTGCAACCGTTATAGATGCGGGGAAAGTGTAAAGACTCATAGCTAAAGTGACAGCATAAATTCCCCAGTCTATTTTTTTATCTGTGCGCAATGCTTGCAGCAAGGCAGCACTAGATAGCAAAATTGTTACTATCCATAAACTATACTCTCTTGCTTCTTGAGCATATAGTATTTGAAATGGTGATATTCCTAAAAGTGCTACAGCCATCCATGCTGTCCAAGCACTACCGAATAGCTCCATACATAACCAATAGACACTAGGTAAAGCCAGTAAGCTAATAACAGCAGCCAAAGCTCTAGCAGATACCATAGAGTTACCAAATAACTGCATAGACCACCTAGCCATTACATAATATAGGGGAGGGTGTTGAGCTTCTTCTACAGCCAAAGAGCTAATAGTATCATTGAGGTTTTTGTCAGGGTTGGTAGTTTGATATTGTGCTAAATATCTGACAGGAATTCTCTCAACTTCAGACACATTATTAACTACTTCATACTCTGTGTAACCAGAAACCCGTAATCCAGTAAAAGCTTCATCATCCCAATATGGTTTCTGGTCAAGATTAATAAATCTAAAGGTAACACTTAATGCTAGGGTGATGATAACTAAAATCTTCCAGTAGCTTAAAGAAGCTTGTCCGGAAATAAACGATGTTTTTTTCATGTAATTATCGACTGTGTATTTCAAGAGTAAATCAAGTTTTAAACATCTGTTTTATTAACCATTAATGATTATTAAAACAAAGAATCGATTTTGGCAATAATCAGCCGAAATTAATTGTTTATTCTGAAGATAATGTAAATTCTTAAATAAGATATGGAAATTGACAGATATTTGAATATATTGATGATTGCACTTATAAATTTACAGCCTTTTATATTTATCTTACCCCACTGATAATCAATAATACATGATGCATGATTTACAAAACATGATGACTATTGACTAAACATCAGAAATCAAGCAACCAATATCTAATAATGAGCAGATTAATCTTTTACATACTGAATAATTGGTAACTTTGATATGGATATAAAACCATCAGAAACACTGTTAAAAGTTCCCACAGGGACTCTAGAGATTAAAGATTTACCTGGTACTAGTAATCTGTGTTTATCTTTGGTCATTCCCACTTATAAAGAAAAGGATAATATCCAGAAAGTTATCCACATATTAACTCAGACACTGAATGAATCTATACCAGGGGATTATGAGTTGATTGTTGTGGATGATGATAGTCCCGACTTGACTTGGAAAGTAGCACAATCTCTCACTCAGGAATATCCACAGCTGCGGGTGATGCGACGACAACAAGAACGGGGACTTTCTTCAGCCGTAATTCGTGGCTGGCAAGTTGCAAAGGGTGATATCTTAGGGGTAATTGATGGAGATTTGCAACATCCCCCGGAAGTATTAACCCAGTTGCTGACTAAAATTGCACAGGGAGCAGATTTAGCAGTAGCTAGTCGTCATGTAGATGGCGGTGGGGTGAGTAGTTGGAGTGTGGTTAGGCGTTTCTTATCTCGTGGCGCTCAAGTGTTAGGTTTGATTGTATTACCAAGGGTACTCAGTAGAGTTTCTGACCCCATGAGCGGTTATTTTATGGTGCGCCGCCATAGTATCCTAGGTGTAACACTTCATCCTGTGGGTTACAAAATTCTTCTAGAAGTAATTGCTAGGGGTAATATTCAGAATATTAGTGAGGTGGGTTATGTATTCTGTGAACGTAAAGACGGTGAAAGTAAAGTTACTTGGAAGCAATATTTAGAATACCTACACCACTTAATTCGGTTGCGCTTATCTACAGGTCTTTTAGGGGGTTTGAGTCAGGGTTTAGACTTCCCCATTGGTCGGTTCCTCCGCTTTGGCTTGGTGGGACTCAGTGGGGTGTTTGTGGATATGGCTATACTCTATTTACTCAGTGACCCGACTACTTTGGCTTTACCCCTCACCCGGAGTAAAATTCTTGCTGGAGAAATCGCCATTTGCAATAATTTCATATGGAATGATGCTTGGACATTTGCTGATGTGAGTAAGAACCAGCAGCAGTGGAGTCAACGCCTTAAACGCTTTTTGAAATTTAATATTATTTGCTTGGCCGGGTTGGTTTTGAATGTCTTGGTTTTAAATTTGGTGTTTAATTTCTTGATTCCTAACCGTTATATTGCTAACCTGATAGCGATCGCAGTTGCTACTATTTGGAATTTCTGGGTAAACTTGAAACTCAGTTGGCGCGTTACCGACGTGAAATAGATAGTAACCTCATGGCGTTAACTGTGGCGATCGCTATAATTCATTATAGCTAATCATGTAATATAATTTACCTAATATAATATTTTTATGTGTAAATTGATACGATTTGAAATATTTTGAGAATTATCTTGTGCAATCAAATTATTTTCTGCTATAGTTGCTTATGTCTGTTGTATATGCTAGCATACAAAAACAAACTAAATATATTATAATATTTTTTAGTTGCGCGGGCGTAGTTTAGTGGTAAAACTATAGCCTTCCAAGCTATTAATGCGGGTTCGATTCCCGCCGCCCGCTTAAATCAGAGACCCCATAAAACTAGTTTTATGGGGTTTTTTATATAACATGGTGTAGTAAAGGTAAAACCATGAGTACGCTAGTCAAATCCATCAGCTTAGAAGAATTTCTGGAACGCCCGGAAACCAAACCAGCTTCTGAATATATCGACGGAAAAATTAGCCAAAAACCCAAGCCCCAAGGAGAACATAGCCGTCTTCAAGGTAAACTTGTCGCTACTATTAATGAACTGGCAGAAAGTACGAAAATTGCGCTTGCTTTTCCCGAACCGCGTTGTATTGTTGGGAACGCATCCCCCGTGAAGCATCAGGCAAAATTGCCAACCGCTTTTCAACTCAACCCGACTGGGCTATAGAAATCCTTTCCCCAGACCAAAGCCAAGCCCAAGTTCTGGGTAAATTGCTGCACTGTTCCCAAAATGGCACAGAATTAGGCTGGTTAATTTTTCCAAAGGAAGCCAGCATTTTAAGCATATTTCCCAATCAACGAGTGGAAATGCTCACAGGTACAGACCCGCTACCCATTCTTACTCAGATTGATTTATCTCTGACTGTTGACCAAGTATTTAGCTGGCTAACGCTCTAGTGTAAACAATTAGTCAATGGCTTTGTCCTGAAAAAACATAACCCCTCTCCGCTAGCGGAAAGGGGTTAAAGTGAGTTGGTCTGAAATTCTCACTGCTGAAACTCAGCACTAGTTAATAAGCATCTTGCAACTCATAGAAATCAGGCGAGATGTAATCCTTCCGTAAAGGCCAACCCACCCAATCTTCCGGCATTAAAAGCCGCTTAAGATTGGGGTGACCTTCGTAGACAATACCGAACATATCGTAAGTTTCGCGCTCTTGCCAGTCTGCGGTTTTCCAGATCCAGTAAACTGAAGGTACCCTGGGATTTTCACGGGGTAAGAACACCTTGACTCGGATTTCTTCAGGTTGCACAGCATGATCACCGACTTTAATCAAGTGATATACACTGACCAGATCTTGTCCTGGTCCAAGGTCAATACCAGATTGAAACTGGAGGTAATTAAACCCGTAAGCATAAAGGGCTGTAGAAATAGGGAGCAGGAAATCTGACTCCACCTTAATGATTTCTACCCCCTTCTTGTCAGGTTCCAAGCACTCATGCTCAAAACCATTTTCCGTTAACCATTGGGAAATCAGACCTGCCTTAACCAGAGACTCTTCCGCTGCTGGTACGGGTTTAGAATCTTCTTCAGCCACGGTTTTGCTCCTTTTGTTGCGTCTTTGCTGTCAGTAGTGCGGGTGGAACTGGTAGACCGATAGCTTCTGTCAATTCCTTGGGTGGTGTGTAGCGAGTTTCCGACTGTAAATATTTACCGGTTAAAATTTGCTCAGTGGGCTTGAGATTATGAGTTGTGCTGTAGAAACGGTGGGTTTGCTTAATTTGACCCCGTTCCTGCATGGAATCATTCGCTATTTTTTTGCGCAATTTAATAATTGCGTCAATAATCGCTTCTGGACGGGGAGGACAACCAGGTAAGTAAACATCTACAGGAATCAGCTTGTCAACTCCGCGGACAGCTGTAGGAGAATCGATACTGAACATCCCGCCGGTAATTGTACACGCGCCCATAGCAATTACATACTTTGGCTCAGGCATTTGTTCATAAAGACGCACTAATTGGGGTGCCATCTTCATGGTAATTGTCCCAGCAGTAATGATTAAATCGGCTTGACGGGGGCTAGAACGCGGAATGAGACCGAAACGATCAAAGTCAAACCGAGAGCCGATTAAAGCTGCAAATTCAATGAAGCAGCAAGCTGTACCAAACAGCAAGGGCCACAGACTCGAAAGCCTAGCCCAGTTGTAAAGGTCATCAACTGTGGTGAGGATGACGTTTTCGGACAAATCCTGAGTGATGGTGGGGCGTTCAATCGGGTTAAGGATTTGCTCTTTGTTTGGGCTAGTTAAATTTGAATTCAAGACCATTCCAACGCTCCTTTACGCCATGCGTAGACTAAGGCAATTACAAGAATTGCAATGAAAATTAAGGCTTCGATGAATGCCAACAACCCCAGACGGTGGAAAGCAACCGCCCAAGGATATAAGAATACAGTCTCCACATCAAAGACGACGAAGACGAGGGCAAACATGTAGTAGCGAATATTGAACTGAATCCAGGCTCCCCCAATGGGTTCCATACCAGATTCATAGGTGGTGCGCCGTTCCAGGCTGTTACCACTGGGGCGCAGGAGCTTGGAGGCTGAAAGTGCAAGGGCGGGAACTAGGCTACAGATGATGAAGAAGCCTAGAAGGTACTCGTAACCGCTAAGGACAAACACAATGAATATCTACCGCTTATGGTGTAAATAAGGCTGTTAATTTCTTTTACATTATATCTGTTTGGCTTTTCTGAACTCTGGGCAACAGACTCATTTGAGGTATTTGTCGTTTTGACAGATGATGGAAAAGCTTCACAGTTATGTCATAATTTTTAACGGATATTTAATATTTCTCCTCTGTGAGGTTTTAGCCATGAGCGAACAAAATAGCGAACAAGCTGTTGAAACTCCGGCATTAGACCGTTTTGAATGCCGTGCCTGTGGTTATGTTTACGAACCTGAAAAGGGAGACGATAGCCATAATATTGACCCGGGAACAGTCTTTGCTGAATTGCCGATTACGTGGCGTTGTCCAGTATGTACGGCTAAGAAGACCGCTTTCGCCAATATTGGCCCGGCTGGTACTGCATCTGGGTTTAAGCAAAATTTCGGCTATGGTTTGGGTGTTAATACCCTGACGCCAACGCAAAAAAATCTCCTGATTTTTGGAGCCCTGGCTCTAGGTTTCTTGTTTTTTATCAGTCTCTACGGCTTACAATAAGACCCGTTATCTTTTTTAGCACGTTTAGAGGGCTGCCATTGCCATTAAGGTGAAAATTTAGAAAAAAATGAGTATTATGAAAAACTGGCAAAAAATATTTGCCTTGTTGATGGTGGTTTTCTTGTGTATAGGTTGTAGCAATGTCCCCTCTACCAGCTATAACCCTTGGGCGGTTATTTCTGTGCCAACAGAGTCTAAGTTGCTAGATATTGCCTTTACTGATAACCCTCAGCATGGTTTTCTTGTAGGTAGCAATGCTACTATTCTGGAAACACATGATGGTGGTGATACTTGGGAACCCCTAAGATTGTCACTAGATGATACTAGGACTCGCTTTGACTCAGTCAGTTTTGCTGGACAAGAAGGCTGGATTTTGGGTGAACCTTCACTACTGTTGCATACCACTGATGAAGGTGGTTCTTGGTCGAGTATTACTCTGAGTTCAAAATTACCCGGTAGTCCCATTGCTATCTATGCTCTGGGAGAGAATACGGCGGAAATGGCTACGGATTTGGGCGCTATATACAAAACTGAGGACGGTGGTAAAAACTGGAAGGCTCAGGTAGAAGGTGCTGTTGGGGTGGTGCGTAATATGCAGCGTTCATCTGACGGTAAGTATGTTGCTGTTTCTGCTAAGGGTAGTTTCTACTCAACTTGGGAGCCAGGACAAACTACTTGGACACCCCATAACCGCAATAACTCTCGACGGTTAGAAAATATGGGTTTTGCTGAGAATGGACAGTTGTGGTTGCTAGCGCGAGGTGGTCAGGTACAGTTCAGCGACCCGGAAAATCCTGAAAATTGGCAAGAACCACAAAATCCTGAGTTGGCTACCAGCTGGGGTTTACTAGATTTGGCTTATCGCACTGCTAATGATATTTGGATCGGCGGTGGTAGTGGTAATTTACTCCACAGTGCTGATGGTGGTCAAACCTGGGAAAAAGACCGGGATGTGGAAGGTGTCGCTGCTAATTTGTATAAGATTGTTTTCTTGGGTCCTGATCAAGGTTTTGTCATAGGCGATCGCGGTATTTTGCTAAAATACCAACCAAATATCAGTGAAAGTTTTTCACAAGCGGCCGCTTAGTGGCATCATGGGCTTAAGTATGTCTTGATTTGTGAGAAGGTCGTTGCAAGTTGTAACTCTTTCTAAACTTTGTAGGATAATAGACAATAACAATCTTTGTAAAGGTAAGGATCTAAATGTCAGGTACCACTGGAGAACGTCCGTTTTCGGACATTATTACCAGCATTCGTTACTGGGTGATTCACAGTATCACTATTCCAGCATTGTTTATTGCCGGATGGCTATTTGTCAGCACTGGACTGGCTTATGATGCTTTCGGTACACCCCGTCCTAACGAATACTACACACAAACACGGCAAGAATTGCCTATTGTCAAGGATCGTTTTGGCGCTAAACAGCAAGTTGAACAGTTTATTGGAAAGTAGTTGCGGATCATGACTAGCGGAAATAACATCAATCAACCAGTTTCCTATCCCATTTTTACGGTCAGATGGCTAGCAGTACACACTTTAGGTGTACCCAGTGTGTTCTTCTTGGGCGCGATCGCCGCTATGCAGTTTATTCAACGCTAGGAGCTAATCATGGAAAGAACGCCCAATCCTAATAATCAACCGGTAGAGTTAAACCGGACTTCACTATACCTGGGACTACTTCTTGTTTTTGTTCTAGGAATTCTGTTCTCCAGTTACTTCTTTAACTAACTGAAACAGTTGTTGTAAATTTTTGTTTATTCAATCAATGTTGATTTCTTGTTAAGGGAGGAGAAAAGCTGTGTCTGCTGGAAGTGGAAGAATTCCCCTGTGGATTGTCGCTACAATCGCGGGTTTAGGTGTAATTACAGTTTTAGGCATTTTCTTTTATGGAGCCTACGCTGGAGTCGGTTCTTCATTGTAAAAAAAGCTTGAGCCAGAAAAAAAATACTCAGTATTTCCTGGCAATTGTTTAATAATTAATGTTTAACAAGCCGGTTGTTTTTGCTGCTTGTCACCAAAAACAACCGGTTTTGTTATATAATATTCCCACGCCTTGAAGACGTGGGAAATTCACGGAAATAATTAGCCGATATCTTCGCGTTCAATGTATAACATCAAAAACGCCATTGTCACTGCTGGAAAAACTAAACCAGTCAGGGGAACCAAGATAGAGGGCAAAAATGAAGCTGCCATAGTTAACTTTCCTATTCAATAATTAGACAATCCTCGAAAACGAGCTTACTGTAAATTTCACCTGATTTTTTAAATTCTCAAAATTTTTAACACAATTCTTGGTAAAGGGTTGACTGTTTTGATCTTCTCTATTTTGTCAGGAGTGGGTGTATTTAGGGTTTCTCCAGTATTTCCTGAGACTGGTATCTGGTCCATATAGTTTTGAGATTCTAAGTGTAATTGTGAGTTAAATTCCCCCCTTTGAGGATCGGCTATTTTTGGCAGAGCTAAAACCCCAGGGCTTAATTCAGGGAGGGGATATGCTTGGCTTTCTATCCACTTTCTAATCAGAGGAGATGAATAGTGACTGGGGTGTGCATTTACTGTCAAATCTTGTGGGAGTGCTACTTGTGACTCTTGATGAGCTACATCTGTTTTATCTCGTAAAACTTCCAGGCGTTTTAAGTAGGGAAAACTGCTGTTGAGAAGCACACCATGATCTTTTATCTCCAGTTGCTTGCAGTTGATGGGGTCTCTAGTCTTGTCTTGCTGTGCAAACTCCTCATCTATAGGGTGATTCAATAAATGTTGCTGGGGAAATGTAGCTAGCACTTCTGTAATATCTGCCGTAATTTTAAAAGACTGATTAGCTAATAGTACGACCTCACCCAATTCTGTTAGTGCGCCATACAAATGGATGTCTGCCAAAATCAGCTGGGATTGACAATCCACGGGAATACAAATTGCAGAGCTAATTTTAATTGGTAAAGTGCTGTCTGGTAAAGGCTGCCAAACCTGGGTGAAAACATCTGAGCCTGTGGGCGATCGCAGCTCAATTAGTAGTTCCAAAGCATAAAGACGTTCTGGAGGTCTTTCACCTTCCCAATTTATCTGGTCTTGTAGCTCCACTCGCCCCCGAATCACTGCTGTTTCTCCCCAAGGAGCAGTGTAGGTTTCTCGATCTAAGCTCAACGATAGCGGTAGCGATGGTTTTATAGATAAAGTATCCTCAACCATATCATCATCTGACACAGTTTCAGTGCTGTTTAAACCTACAGCCATGAAATTTTCTACCCTCTGTTGGGCTGTTTCACCTTGCAATAAGGCTAGACTAACAGGCTGACTTATAACTGCGTTGTCCATTGCTATTGCAATTCCTAAATCACTTAGGCTGATAATACTGGTTGTAGTAGGGTGAAATGGTGGTAAATTTGAACCCCGATTTTCGTCGGTGGGCGATGGACTCCATACCCCAGTAGATTGTTGAAACAATACTTCTAGATATATGGAGTATTGCCAGGATTTACCGAGCAAATCTGACATCAAATCCGCAGAGCATTGGAATTCCCAAGTTCCTGGTTTGAGATAGGTAAAAGGAATTACCGAGATTAAACCTTGTGCATCAGTCCGCCGCGATTGCTTGTGAATTAACCGCTTTGAGGGGATTTGTTGAGTTGATGAGTGTGTTACCCGTATTTCTACCTCGGTATTACCCAGGTGAGAACGAGCCAAAACTCTGTAGATACCTTCCGAAATTTCTAAGTTTGGGAATTGCAGGTTATACCAAGAGCGATCGCCCTGTTTCTGTATGAGAAATTGCCAGTTTTCCATTATCAGTTATGACAAAACCGAAGTGCAGCCGAGTAAGATTGTGGATCATATTGCTTGCAAGTTTACCTCAGTAACTAGCAATTTCCTCACCTAATGTTACCATTTGTCTACAAATACCCTAATATTGAGAATCTGCTTCACAATAACTTAAACTACTTGACGGTTCGCTCTTCACCCAACCGGGTAAAACGGATTTCAATTCGGCGGCGGTTCTGATCTGGTTCACGTACTACAGGAGCAAATTCCCCACTAGGTAATATTAACTGAGCCGCCGAATAAGCACGGAAGGACAATCCAGGAAGTTTTTTGTCTTTAAGCTGAATATTACGCAGCTGTTGGACTACCGCTAAAGCACGCATTAACCCCAAATCAGCATTAGAACCAGCTTGTAGTTTCTCTAATTCCAATCCACCACGGGCGACATTTTCTAAATTCAAGTCTAGGTTACTGGGCATATTACCATTAGGCTGACCGTCAGTATGTCCGATCACCTCTATAATATCGATATTATACTGTTTACTTGCCCTTTCAATTTCCGGTAAGATTTTTGCGGCAATGTAATTATAAAAACTTGGGTTAATTCTTGCACTTCCAGAATCAAATCTATGCTTAGGGTCATCTGGAATCAGAATAATTGGCGGTGTCTCTAGTTGCGTATCTACTAACTCCGGTTTTTGATTAACAAATGACCTAATGATAAAAAGTAACAAAAACAACAGCAGTATCATGAAGGCATTAGACATTAAATCTGTAAAAGCCGTAGAAATATTTAATTCTTCATGATAATCATTACGTTGCCAACGCCTAGCCATATTTTCCTATTTAATTCCTCTGTAATGCGTCATCCCAATCAAAAGTTTAGGTATGAGTAAAATTATCTATGATTTTATCTTCAGGGTTCAATGTTGAGCTTTTTCCTTCCGTTCGTAACCGATAAATTTCATGTTTAGCATCATTGAGATGGTGAATACAATCTTGCAAATTCCCATTGATATCTTGATTTACTGCTGTTTGTTTGTTCACACCTTCCACCAATAGGTTACCTATCTTTTGATACTCTGTAACCAGAGTAGAATTACTACTATTCATTAACTGTGATATGTTTTTATAATTCCTATCTATTTGCTGAGATATATTACCCAGAGATGTATTAACTGTTCCAGCGTGCTTATTGATAATTTCTACGAAGCCTTGCATATCTATAGTAATTTGCTGCAAACCTTTAGCCTTATCCATCAGGTTATTTTCTAATTGTTCAATTATAGTTACAGCTTTACCAAAGCCATTGACCATTTCCTGAGAAATATTACCAGCTTGATTATTTATTGTCTGGATAAAATCTCGTAAATCCCCGGAAATCGCCTCTAAACTTGCAGACTCATTCATGAGGTTACTTTCTAATTGCTCAAGTCTGGTTACTGCGATCGCAAAACTATCAGCACCTTCCTTAAGTTGAGGTATAATCTCACCCAGAGACTTTTGATTAATGCGATTTAAATCTAATATTTGGGATGAGATTTGATTGATGCTCTTAATTTCCTCTCCCAGTGCTTGCAGTTGAACTACCAATGAATTAAAGGATGTGGTTGTACTAGCTAAACTTCCAGCAGAGTTAGAAAATCTCTCCTCTATCTGGGTTAAATTATTAGTCGCAGATAATAACTTCTCAGGAAATTGACTATTAGCAAAAATGTTCGCAGCATCTTTAAATATCTGAGATTTAGCATTGAGTTGATTAATCGCAATGTCAAACTCATGAGCAGCAGCAGATATAGTACCTGCTGACTCTGTAAACTTTTCATAAACTTGTCTGGCCAAATCTGTCGCTTGCCTATTCCCCGCGATTATTTGTTCTGCGACCTTAGCCATAGAACTCTCCACCGCATCTCGCACAGTCACACCAAATCTAGTTAAAAACTCATCCTGCTGTTCTACCATCCTATTGACTATTTTATCAAGGCGAGTATCACCTTGAACTTCAGGCAGGTAAATATTATCTAAATAGTCTTCTAAGGAACTGATAACCTGATACTTAAGAGCGCTAGTATTAAATTTCCAGTTAACTATTGTTAGCGCCGCACTAAAGAACAATCCCGTCAAACTAGTGACAAAGGCAATACTCATCCCAGATAATGATTGTTGTATTTGACCTACTAAATCATTAATATTAGAAGCAGCAGTATTATTCAGGGTTTCACTCAGCGCAGATAAATTAATTGTGATGCCAAAAAAAGTACCCAGTAACCCAAAAGCTAAGAGCAAATTGGGGATAATGCGGCACAAATATTCTATTTGTTCAATAGAAAAACCTTTAAACTTTTCTTGACTATAAACTTGGTCGATTAATGCTGCTGTATTAACTTGATCTAACTGGCTGCTAGCTTTTTCAAATCTGCTTTTTAGTGTGCTGATTATTTTGGGTTGTACCCCTCGTGGAGCATAATTAATTAGTCTTTGTACTTTCTCGGCTACATCTTGCAAATACTTATACAAACTCCAGCGCATCCAGATAGTAAGTATGGATGGTATAACAATGACCACTAGCGTAGCCAAAATTAATTCCCCTGGTATTGATGTCATGATACTTCCCTGATTATGAAATGTGTGAGAGGATGCTGAGTAAACCAAATTAATTTAAGAATTGGTCTAAGATTCTTTGTTTTTGACGCTCGTAATCTTCTTGAGTAATTAGGCCATCCCCTAAAAGGTCTTGTAAATTCTTTAAGTCTAACCGCATTTGTGCCCCAGTATCGGTATATTGCACCGATTCACCATCTACTATCTCGCCCACAAGAGATCTTCTGCTATCTAAGCTTGGCGGTAAACTATTTTCTGGAGTTGGGGAATTAAATTTATCATTCATTTTTCTGCGGAACCTGAGAATAATTCCTTCTTTAGTTCCTTTTTGATTGTTAATTAATGCATTCCTGTAAGGATAGTTAGGATGTTCCTGTGGTAACTTGTCAACTTCATTGACAAAGCTGTTGAATTTGGGTAAATATTCACTTTTCCACAGTTCAGGTTGTCTTTCCATAGCAGAAATTTCCTGATCTAAAATACCTTGCAAAGCTAATTTCATATCCTGACGGTTCGCCAGTTCCTCTAAGGCCTGTCCCCATTCTGAACTGAGAGCAGCTGTGGAGTAACAGTCGCGCAAACCATCATAATATGTAAACTCTAACTGCTGATTTTGCGGGTTGGTCTGCAATAGTTGTAGACCTAGACAGGGATAGAAAACATTTTCTAATTGTTCTATTGTCACTGCATCTGGTGGAATAATATCTGGGAAAACCACACGGTAATCATTATGTAGAGAAGCGCTCCGGGAATTCTGTTCCCTGAGGTAATAGTTACGCATTCTTTCCAGACTATTAATTAATCTCAGAGGAAACCCACCATACTCATTGACAAATAAAATCTCATCCTCAGTTTGCAAGGATTTTAAGACTGTTGGCGAAATCCCTAAATCTGTAGTCAGCAAAGATTTAAACTGTCTGACTTCTAATTCATCGGTATCTTTAAAGCCCACTAATTGACTAGTTTTACCAGGATCATCCCAAAAATAGGGATCACTCAAACTCAGTGGTAATAGGGGTTTAGCTTCTTCCATAATTTGTGCTAAACGGGTTGAACGTGCGGTTGAGTAGTTTTGCATGAAGCGCCTAATTACCGATTTGACAATATTAGTACCCCGTGAAGCAAACATACTGTCAATTCTCAAATTCATCTCCGTTTGTAGCAGTTCTTGGGTAGTGCGTTCCTTCTCTAAGAAACTGGTCAAAGACTTTCCTCTACCACTGGGTTCTGTAATTTCTGAACTGATGAGGGATAACTGGGAACGTAAGTCATCTACAGGTAACATAGTTTGGTGACAGCGTTCGATGTCTTCATCATCAAATATGGCTTCACCACTCATTTCATCAAAGTTCAAATCCCGTAACTCTCTATCTTGTCTTTCGTAAATGTTTTTTAAGTCATTTAATAAGCTATCAAAAGCACTAGTTTGACTAATTTTATCTTGTACATATGTTTGCAGTTTATTGACAACTCGTAGTGCTTCTTGTCGTACAGTTAAGTCAAAGTTATGTTTGATAATTTTCTGAACTTGTTGCAAAGCCGTTTTAATTTCTGTTTGAAAGGTTTGATTTTTATTATTAAATTTTGGGATGACAAATTTAGCCTCGATATCTGTAAGAACCTGGTCAGTTTCACCCCAGACTCTATCTACGTCTTCAGGTGTTCTCATGTTCGCAAAATCATTGAGAGACGCTTGTATATCCCGTTGGTAATCGTTTAACTCATGTTGCAGTGCATCTAACCAATCACGGCTACTTTTGAGGGAAAAATTAGACTTATTGGGTGTCAGTAGCTGAGTGAGATAATCATGAATATCACTCTGGAGTTGTTTGGTTAAGTTAGGAGTTAATTCCATTAACTTGGTTAACCATTGTCCTCTAGTACTTTCAGTTTCTCCTGGTTGTACTTTACGGAATTGCTCGCGGAATTCTTTAGGTAGTCTTTGACGTAAATTATTTCTGTCGTCCTTATTTTCACACTCATTAATTAACTTATTGATTTTATTTTTCCATGTGATAATGCTGTTGTTAAATGTACTATTGTATTCTTCCACTCCCTCTGCTAGTTTAGTAATTAAACCATCCCTAGTAACCAGGTCATTATGCCAATGGTACTCTAGGAGAAATTGCTGTAATAAATCACGGGGATCTGGGCTTTGACTTTTACCATTCAGCCAAAAATTCACCAGTTCTAACCCAACTTTGTTTAAGGAAATTTGGACTACAGCATCACGGCGAAAATAAATGGCAGATAATCCAAATGTGAGGTAACGCTGGGGATTAGGACGGGGGTGTTTATCCCAATCAATAATGTGTTGTAAAAAATTATCTCTGTTACCCTTAATGATTGGTGCTAATTCACTACTAAAATCAAGGGAAATTTTATGAGCAATAACGTTGGATAATTTGCCTTGGTTGAGGATTGTATATTCGCCGATGGTTTGATGGGAAACTAGATAAGTATAATCAAAGGGTGAACGTTTTTCGCTCACATATACAGGATTTTGGATGTCATAACAAGCTTCAAATTTTGTCCCTGGACGGTTATAGTAGTCTAGTTCTTTGAGAGCTGCATAGGTATTGGCATTCATGCTGGGAGCATTGCCATAAAGTTCTGGACTAATAACTAAATAACCGCAAAATCTAGCACCTTGATCACCATGAAAATGTCTGAGACTGTAAGCAATATCCAAAAACATCCCGCTACCTGTACCACCGCACAGGGAACCCACTACAAAAATACTTAATCCCGGCTCTACTTTCAGACCGGATCTGAGTAAATAAGCCTCGTGTCCTCTGGTACGTTCTTCAGCGTTCTTGATAGCTAATTGTATTTTCTGGTGATTGTGGAAAAAAGCCAATCTTCCTACTGGTCTAATCCCTTTAGCACCGTCTTCTACTGCTTTAATATTACGTAATAATTGGGGTGGGAACCATCTACCAATGTGGTCATAGGGTCCATAATCGTTGTATTCTGAACGCCTTTCTAACCCTTCAACAAAGGTAGTCACCTCTCTGGATGACATGGTAGCGGTGACTTTTTCTGATTGCTGAAAACTCAGATCAACACCATGATAAATACTACCGGTGCGAATACCGCTGACTTGAGTGGCGGCTTTATCGGTGTCAATGTGGACAAAACTGACAATGGGGAGGTTTTTTAAATCCCCATATTTGTCTACTATTAAGCGCCGAATTCGCATTAAAACATCCCTACCAGTTCCACCTAATCCTATACAAACTGTGCGGTTAATTCCTTGATATTGTTGTTCATTGCTGGCTGCGTTCATAGAAATATTCCCCTATAGACTATTTTTTGATTTGGATATTCATTTCATAATCGCGTTGGCGATTATCTGGACAATTGAGCCTAAATTTAGACCCAGAGATGGGGGTACGGGAGGCAATTTCCCGGCCGTTATAATGAATCAGTGGTAAGCCTGAATTTAATGGCACTAAGTACAGTCTCTCACCCTGTCTTTCTAAGTAGGCTCGGACCTCTCCACCCGGACAGGGGATAGAGTCTGGATAAGTTCCGTCGTCTTCACCAATGGCGATTTTTTGCTTATTCTTTAACCGACATATTTGTTCTTCTTGTTCTGGAATTTCTATAGATAATTGCCAATTTTTCTGTGAGCGGTGTAGTTTATATCCCCAAGCGCATAAACTAGCGATGATTAAAAGTAAAATTAAACCTGGGAGCCATAATTGTTGCCTTAAATAGGGATTAACTAAACAAGTTTCTCTATTACCTGGTGCTGGTGTGCAAAATTCTTGAACTGTCGGCTTAATATCAACAACAGTTAATGTATATGGTTTATTTTCCCCTGTTGTGATGGAGAGCGATCGCTTGTTCATGGGTAATATTTCCATCCAAGCTTGTCGCTCTTGACTTTCTGGAGAATTAGCAATTCTCAATGCACTATCAGCAGGGGTTTCTATCCATATGTCTGAGGTAATTCCCGGTTCTGTAAATAAAGGTGCATCAGTTAACCAAATAACAGATTGTGGCTTAATTAGTTGTCTTCTTTGCAGGCGATGATGATTAATTTGAGCAATACCTTGATAAACCCTTAACTCAGCGCGCTGAATATCCGTACCGTAATACTTGCTATCAGATGTTAAGGGAATTTTTTCCAATAGTTGTGCAATATTTTCCTCACTTCTATCAATATACTTAATCGGTTCTCCCAAAGGATTAATACTAGGTGTCAATTCTCCTAACACCACATCCCTAGCGAAAGGAACAATGTAGATATAGTCTCCCGGTTGAATGCTGTCTTGAACTATTTGACGCAACCGAATCCGAGCTTGATCATTCAAGCCAACGCTTTCTGTTAAATCAATAGCCAAGATTACATCTCGTCCACTACTGAGCCGAGAGACCAAATTTAATCCGAGTTGTTGTCTAGGAGTGAGTTTTTCTCCGGGGGAAATTCTTGTTAAAGTCACTGAGACAGCCACACCAATATAATGTAATAATTATTGCACATTATGCAGGAAATCACCTCATCTTGAGACTGGCAGTAATTCTGCTATGTGTATTATAGTATATGCGTATATTTAGTTGTGATCACGAGTAATCTTAAATTAACACTTTACCAGCCCTAAATAATTTATGAAATCTCACTTATGGAGTATTGACTTTTGTGTGATAAAAGTGGTATGTGGGTTAGATTTATTATTTCAAGAACTAAAAGTACAAAAAAAGACCCTGATTAGGGTCACTTCAAATCAGAGAAAATGGGGAAGTAAATTTTTACGATCAAATATCATAGCGGTTGCGATAGTAGTCCAAAATTTCCTCTAGGCGTTGCTGACTTTCTGAAGCTAAATGGGATGTTATAGAAATCTCTAAGCCAGCAATTTGACTTTGCTTGTAATCGAATTCGGAAGATGATTGGGGAATTAAACCCACTTGTACGCCTTCAATTTGACGCAAATGAGCCGCGATTTCTCGATAAACCGCTAGAGGTAAACCAGCAAATTCAATTTTTTTTTGAGTTTCCATCTTTAACAAGGTTCGACCGGAGTATGTGAGGATGCTGAATTAACAGGTTCTTTACCTACCATTCTCGCAACTTCAATACCATATTGTTCCAGATTAACGATGGGATTGGAACTTTCATGGATTTGAATATGATGAGCAAACCAGCCGAGAAAAAACCCATTTGCTTTCACATCAAGGGAAACAAATGGGTAAAGTCTTATAATCCAGTCAATAATTACGAAGCATTCCGGGTAATTTAGGCGCGATTTGGTTCAACCCGTGCGTAAAATAGACCGCGAATCTTGACTTCTTTAGGTTCACCAGCACCTAAATCAGTATCAGATGGCTGTTCGCTCTCGAAAGTACCAGCAATTTCACCAGTAATGTTATCTACTTTAGCTACCTGTAGGGAAATTGTGCCATCAAGAGTTTCAATCCGTTTGACATTAGCGCGGGTGAGTTCTTCATCATCAGCTTGGGCAGGAAGAGCCACGGCGTTATCATAGCCAGTGACGATACCACGACCTTTAGGATCTAGGAAAGAAGAACCACGGTAGGAAGGAACCTTGAAAGTACCTTCAAAGTCAGTAGAGGTGTTGATACTGGTCAAACCAGCTTGTGTTTGAGCAACTAAATTTTTGATGGTAAACAGGAAAGGTACTGATTCACCACCGGGGAGTTTTACAGTGATGGCTTGAAAGTCCAAACCATCAGCTTCTACAAAGGTCAGGCTATTATCTGGGTTGACTTTTAGGTCACCTTGTACCTGGTCAATAGTAGAGGTGTATCTGGTCAACAATTTACCTGGTACATACTCTGCTACTTGCCGTTTATTAGCAGGTTCTTCTTTGACAAAGAAAGTTGTTGGTTCCAAACAAAGTTCTTTGATGATATAAGACTGGCTTGATTGAATCGGAATGGAACCACGGCTAGTTTCTGCCAGTTGGGGGCATTTATTAGCTAAACCAGTGCCACGAATTTGTTCGTAAGTCAGTAAATCCCTACTATTAGAAGCAGTGGGAGCATCACTGCAAGCGGTTAATAGCCCCAGGCATACAGCCAAGAATGCAACAATTAAAGCGCGATACCTCATGGTCAACCTCAATTTCAAAAATTAATATCTAAGTTGTAAAACTAATGCCTATGGCATTTTCGGTGTTGCCCAAATGGTTGTGTATTATAAAGTAGGAGTATACTACATAATATACAGCCCATTGCTTTATAGGGAAATTAGCCAGATCATACGATTTTTTTTAACTCAAGATCAAAGCTCTCTCATCTGATCAAAAAATACGTGATTGCATTTAGCTGACTGGGAGGCAGAGCTAGAGTTGATGACCGTCTTTTATAATAAACTATGGTGGACTGTAATCTGGAAAACCGGAGGCTCTATAAATTCCTCTGCCCCTGACCCCCACGTGTTAAGCCAGGCGGCGCTCCTCATCGCTGATTATCCTTTGCTCAGGAATGAAAGCTAAAAATCTTCGGTAAATTTGAGTAGGCCTCATTTAGACGGAGATAGTTCCATGAGTAACCGCGAACGTTTTGAATCCAGGAAGTTATCTGAGAAATTGCAAGCCATCACCACAGCAGTGGTTGATGTAGCTAGCGTTTCTCAAGGAGATGCCATCGCTCTTTTGAGCTTGTTGCGTCATTTAGAACAGTTACATCGAGATATCCGGGATGGTGCTTTTCAACAGAGTTTGCCTGATAATCGCCAGAAGCTCTACTCTTTACTCAAAGACATTGAATCTGAAGGAGGCTGGCCTTACATTGAGCGCATGAGGCTGAAAACCTTTTTAGCCACTTTACCCAAGGCTGCCATGGAGAATGATCGAGAACCGGAAAATAACGATGATTTGTTGGACAGCGATCGCTCCTTGAGTTCGTGATCTGCAAAAGAGTAATCAGTTTTTTAAGATTTTAAAAAACTTCATTACTCTTCATAACTCTTAACTCATAGATATACTAAATACTATCAGAATCAGGCAGGTGGTCAAAATGTCAAGCTCCTTTGGTCATCACTAGCGGATGTTAGTGTTTGACCCCAAGGGAGAATGCAGAGAGTTAAAACTACCCAGGAGAACTGCTAAAGGCGAAAATATATCGGTATTTGCCGGGGGATTCCAAGCTTTGACTTTTCTGTGCCACAATCATTACCCATTGAAATTGAAAGTTACAGTATTGACGCTAAGGCTGTATCCCTTTATAAGTGTTATTAACAATCTCAAAATAATAACTGGTGATCGGAAATTGAAGGATCTGCGCTCCCCTAGGAACATATGTTCATATTCGAGAATATTTAGCCAGCAATGTACTAGGCATGATTAATTGAGAAGCGGCTCCCAGATTTCATATCTGGCACAATATTGTGCATTAGTTTCATTTGTGGTGTTTGTACTACATAGATAATCATACCTATCAAGGGACACAGAGGTTGAAGCTTAATACTGGCTTGAATATTGGTGTAGCGGATGTAAATGCAAAAATGGAGGCAAAAGATTCATAGATACTCAAGGGTTAATTAAGGAAAAGAAAGTAAAAGAAACGATCTGATCGCAAGCACGAATTTTTACCGCAAATATAAAGAGGAAGGAATGCCAGGCACAGTATCAGGTTCCCGAAATGATTTATCCGAGCGCCGTCACCAAATACGTCGGCAGCATCGGGTAAAAATAATTCAGGCGATTTGGCGCACTGTAGTCATTAGTGGTTTAGCAGGTGGTTTGTTTTGGGTAGCTGTCCAACCCATATGGGTAGTCAAGGCTCAAGAGCAAATTATCGTGAAATCAGGTGAGCAATTACTCTCCCCAGAGGCAATTGAGTCATTACTAGAGATATCCTATCCTCAGTCTTTATGGCGAATTAAACCCCAAGCGATCGCCAACTCTTTAGAGGAAAAACCGACTATTGCACAAGCAACTGTGCGGCGCCGTCTTTTTCCACCGGGACTGAATATCGAAATACAGCCAAGAGTACCCGTAGCGATCACACTCCAACCGGTGTCCAAGGTCACCTCTCAAAGTCCAAGGCAAAACTCCCCTGCGGGCTTATTAGATGGTAATGGGGTTTTGATGCCCTTAGAAAAATACAAGTTATTCCATCCCCAGATCAAACTTCCGAGTCTCAAAGTTATTGGTTCCCCAGAACAGTATCGCTCCTATTGGAGTCAAGTTTATCCACTATTAACTCAAAGTCCCGTGAAAATAATGGAGGTTGATTGGCAAGATCCCAACAATATAATTTTGAAAACCCAACTAGGAGATGTACACATTGGTGCTTTCAGTCCTGAGTTAACCAGAAAAGTCAAAATACTCGCCCAAATGCGATATTTATCTGCAAAAATGGATTTTAGTCAAATCAAGTACATTGATTTGAGAAATCCCGCATCTCCATTAGTACATATGAACCAAATCAATGCCAAAGATCACCCCGAAAATCCCTAGAAATATCTCCTAATCTCAAGTATGAACCAGAAAAAGTAGAGGTAATTATGCGCTAAATCAGCAATATAACCGTAAAGATAATAAATATTCACTAGAAGTTATACAGAGAAATTTTCAGGAAATTTGGGTATAGTTCTCTAGAATTAGCTGTCCTATATGTCCTATAGCCTTAGGCAATGGGTCATTAGCCTCTTCCCAGAGCCAGACAAGGCAATTACAATTTTGTTAATGTTGGGAATCGCCATCACAATCAAGAACAGCGCCATATATTTTGGCAGTGTCAAACGATAGGTGACTCTTAGGTGAGAAATATTATTTTTCTAGCCAAGGGCTTCCTAGACACGGAGGTTTTGAGGAAAAATACCTGAAAAAGTCGTTTATCTACCACTCTGAATTCAATGCTTGATAATAACCAATATCTGATATATAAAAAAGCCCAATCTTTGGGACAGCCGGGATTTCCCCTAGCAGTTAATTCCAACAAACCTTTTAATAACTCTGGGATGAACTTTGGGCAAAACTATGATGGTAAAAAGATGTCTATGGAAGAAAGCCGCATTGGGGAGATTGTTCCGGGTCGGGTGGCCAATATCAAAGTGATTGGTGTTGGTGGTGGTGGTGGAAATGCGGTTAACCGCATGATTGAATCTGATGTCGCCGGAGTAGAGTTTTGGTCAATCAATACTGATGCCCAGGCTTTGACTTTGGCAGGTGCCCCCAGTCGATTGCAAATTGGCCAAAAGCTCACGCGAGGTTTAGGCGCTGGTGGTAATCCTGCTATTGGTCAAAAAGCAGCCGAAGAATCAAGAGACGAAATTGCTACAGCGTTAGAAGGCGCCGACTTAGTATTTATCACTGCCGGTATGGGAGGTGGTACTGGCACAGGTGCAGCCCCGATTGTGGCGGAGGTAGCCAAAGAAATGGGGGCTTTAACCGTGGGGGTGGTCACACGTCCATTTGTTTTTGAAGGTCGTCGCCGCACCAGCCAAGCTGAACAAGGTATTGAAGGGCTAAAAAGTAGAGTAGATACTTTGATTATTATCCCCAATAATAAGTTGCTCGAAGTCATACCAGAACAAACGCCAGTACAAGAAGCATTTCGCTATGCGGATGATGTCCTGCGTCAAGGGGTACAGGGGATTTCCGATATTATTACCATCCCCGGCTTGGTAAACGTTGACTTTGCCGATGTTAGAGCGGTCATGGCAGACGCGGGATCCGCATTGATGGGGATAGGTGTGAGTTCTGGTAAATCAAGAGCCAGAGAAGCAGCAGTCGCGGCTATTTCTTCGCCTTTATTAGAATGTTCTATTGAAGGAGCTAGAGGGGTTGTATTTAATATTACAGGTGGCAGTGATCTCACCTTACATGAGGTGAATGCGGCCGCCGAAGCAATATATGAAGTAGTTGATCCCAATGCCAATATTATTTTTGGCGCGGTGATTGATGACAGGCTCCAGGGGGAGGTGAGAATTACTGTAATTGCTACTGGGTTTACCGGTGAAGTACAAGCTACACCAACAAGCCAAAACGTGGTTAATGCCAGAGTAACAGCTACTCCAAAACGTCCCACACCCCAGCAACCTGCAGTTAATCCCCCCGCACCAAACCATAAAGAAAAACCCCACGATCTGAATATTCCCGACTTTCTCCGCAATCGGCGTAAACCATGAATTTAGGCAAGGGGCGAGAAAGATCAGGAAAAAAGTAAAGTATTGTTGGCTCAGACAATGGCTTGTGTCTAAACAATACTTTTACACAGTAGTAGTGTTCCCCAGATAACACATTAAGTGCAGCAACACTTAAAAGTCATATTTATCTTATAGCAGGAGTTAATAGAAGTGCTTTCAAAAACTTATGCAATTAGCTGGCTGCAACTGGAAATTTATGGTTGGCGAGGTCTTGGAGGATGGGGCTAAACCCCTACCTTGTAGGTAGGGGTGTTAAGTCTTGGCTACAATCTACCTGAATTTGACATCTCCCCCGGTGAAACACAGGGGATTCTAAACCGATGTTGCTACGCAGTCCCAACCCTTACTACGCAACGTTTACGATATGATTTACTTAATCCTGCACTCTATCTAAATTAGAGTCCCAATAAAAATCCGATTTATTTTGTTTGTATTTGGCTACTAAGCGACAATAACCTTGATTCATTGATTTGAGTTTACGACCATCAACAATTAGGCTTTTACCATGAGTTGAAACACCTGTTAACCAGTTAGTACCACCCTGGTCAAAACTCCACATCGGGAAGTAAAGCCTTGGTTAGGGCTTTACTGATGTGGTTTTTGAGTTTTGAGCGTCTCCTCCACCCATGAAATTACCTGCTCACCCAAGCGAGTCTCATCTAGTCGGTCAATTTCACGAATTCCAGTGGGACTGGTGACATTAACTTCAGTCAAATAACCACCGATGACATCAATTCCCACGAAAATTAAGCCATCTTGACGTAATGCTGGGGCTATTTCCCTACAGATTTCATGCTCTCTGGGGGTGATTGTAGTTGGAGCAACAGTACCACCAGCTGCCATATTATTACGAAAATCACTACCGCTAGAAAGGCGATTGAGGGCACCAATTGGTTCTCCATTCAGCAGAATAATTCGCTTATCTCCTTCTTTAGCTTTTGGTAAATAAGTTTGTACCATTACTGGTAATCGACCACGCAGTGTACTGAGTTCAACAATGGAATTGAAATTGCGATCGCCTGATTGTAAAAATAAAATTCCTTCCCCAGCTTTATTACCCAGTGGTTTAATAATTGCTGCGCCCTTAGCCTCAACAAATTTCCGGATCAACTCCTTGTCAGCACTGACAATAGTTTCTGGAATAGCGTTAGTAAATTGGAGAGCATACATTTTTTCATTCGCCCCGCGGATACCACTAGGACGATTAATCACCAAAGTTTTGTCTTGGTCGATATAGTCCAGAACATAAGTAGCGTAGAGGTAGGAATCATTCACAGGTGGGTCTGTGCGCATGAACACAGCATCCATTGTATCTAGGGGGGTAAAACAGCTATCGCTCAACCTGTACCAAGGATTTACCGCCCTCCAGCTTCCCTCCACTAACTGGATTGGAACCAGTTCCACCTGCTGTAACATCGCCCAAGCTTTGCTATCCACCACATTCAGTAGATTCGCCTGAGTTACCCAAACTTCATGTCCTAAGATTTGTGCAGCTTCCATCAGAGCAATGCTGGTATCATGACAGGGGTCAAGCTGATGGATGGGGTCAATAATAAAAGCCAGTTTCAATTGTTTGCCTCAATCACCGGGACTTATTTTAAATTATTGAGCAAACCGAGCCGGTGAATATACTTTTTTCTCCCAGATCTCTAGAGACGCGAGACCTCACGTCTCTAGGTTATTTGTTAGATTAAACTAAGCCGGTCAGTCACCTGACCGACTCGTCTTCAAAACCGTACGTGAGATTTTCACCTCATACGGCTCCTCAGCAATATGGTTCTTGTCATGAATACCTACAAGACTTCCATCACTGGCTGTCTTTCTGTCGT
>NZ_JAQMTM010000128.1:0-65665 GCF_028331085.1 Anabaena sp. CS-542/02 | reverse complement strand
GATAGCGGTAGTCTTTCTTGTAAATCTTAAGAGAAATATCGCGTCTGGCTAAGGCGTGCAAGTCTACTGAGGGATAACCGCTCCCATGCTCCTGTTGAAGTAGAAAGTAAAGTCTAGCTTTGTCTAGGTTTTATATAGCAGGTGTTTTCATCCAATATCCAACAACTAGAGGTAGTACCGCATAATTAAATTAAACGTACAAGACACACTAGGAGAAGAGTAACCCATGGGCAAGGTAGTCGGCATCGACTTGGGTACAACCAACTCAGTAGTCGCCGTAATGGAGGGTGGCAAGCCGGTGGTGATTGCCAATGCAGAAGGAATGCGCACAACCCCCTCTGTTGTCGGCTTCAGCAAAGAGGGCGAAAGGGTTGTTGGGCAAATGGCCAGACGGCAAACTGTTCTCAACCCCCAAAATACATTTTTTGCGGTTAAACGCTTTATTGGGCGGCAGTATAATGAACTCAGCCATGAATCTAAGCGTGTACCTTATACTATCCGTAAAAACGAATTAGGTAATGTGACAATTCCCTGTCCACGTCTGAAAAAGGATTTCGCCCCAGAAGAAATTTCCGCCATGGTGATCAAAAAATTGGCAGACGATGCTGGTCGCTATTTGGGGGAAACCGTGACAGGGGCGGTAATTACGGTTCCCGCTTATTTTAATGATTCTCAACGACAGGCTACCCGCGATGCTGGCAGAATTGCTGGTTTAGAAGTGTTGCGGATTCTTAATGAACCTACAGCCGCATCTTTGGCTTATGGATTAGATCGGGGTGCAACTGAAACTATCCTTGTTTTTGACTTGGGTGGTGGGACTTTTGATGTCTCAATTTTGGAAGTTGGTGATGGCATTTTTGAAGTTAAAGCTACCAGTGGAGATACTCAACTAGGTGGTAATGACTTTGACAAACAAATAGTAGATTGGTTAGCAGATAAATTTCTGGAGGCTGAAGGGGTAGATTTAAGACGCGAGCGGCAATCTTTACAACGCCTTATGGAAGCCGCAGAAAAGGCGAAAATTGAACTTTCCGCTGTCAGCGTCACCGAAATTAACTTACCCTTCATCACTGCTACGGAGGACGGCCCTAAACATCTAGAGACTCGCCTGACTCGTTCTCAGTTTGAGGGTTTGTGTGTGGACTTGATGGGACGTTTACGTACACCAGTTAAACGCGCACTCAAAGATTCTGGACTCTCACCGGTAGATATTGAAGAAGTGGTACTAGTTGGTGGTTCTACACGCATACCAATGGTGAAGCAGTTAGTACGTGACTTAATTGGGATAGAACCTAACGAAAATGTTAATCCTGATGAGGTGGTGGCAATAGGTGCTGCTATTCAAGCCGGTATTCTGGCGGGTGAACTCAAAGACGTGCTGCTTTTGGATGTGACACCATTATCTTTGGGACTGGAAACCATTGGCGGTGTGATGAAAAAACTCATCCCCCGTAACACTACTATCCCAGTGCGCCGTTCTGATATTTTCTCTACATCAGAAAATAACCAAAACAGTGTGGAAATTCACGTAGTCCAGGGTGAGAGGGAAATGGCATCAAATAACAAGTCACTGGGACGTTTTAAGCTCTATGGCATCCCCCCAGCACCAAGGGCAATCCCCCAGATTCAAGTATCTTTTGATATTGATGCTAACGGTATTTTGCAGGTGACAGCCCTCGATAGAACCACCGGACGAGAACAAAGTATCACAATTCAAGGGGCTTCTACTTTGAGTGAGTCAGAAGTCAATCGCATGATTCAGGATGCTCAAAAATACGCGGATGTTGACCGAGAACGCAAAGAAAGAGTAGAAAAACGCACTCGTTCTGAGGCTTTGATTCTACAGGCAGAACGCCAACTAAGAGAAGTGGCACTGGAATTTGGTATGCAGTTTGCCCGCAATCGCCGCCAGCGAATTGATAGTATTTGTCGGGAACTGCGTGAGAGTCTCCAGGAAAATGAAGATCGCGGCATTGATCAAGCCTATGCTGACTTACAAGATGCTTTATATGAACTAAACCGAGAAGTTCGGGAGTATTATGCTGAGGACGAGGAGGAAGACTTGTTTGGCACGATTCGTGACATTTTTACAGGCGGTGATAAGGAACGGGAACCCAATTTTTCCCGTGATACATATCGCGAACGTGATTCCTATGGTAGAGATGACAACAAGGGTTACAGCAAAGATAGGCGTTCCCCAGCCTATGATCAGCGTTCCTCTCGCAAGCCTTCTCGACCAAGTTACCAGGATAACTGGGATGATGATGAGGATGATTGGTTGTAGTTATTAGTCAATATTTAACAGTCAACCGTCCGTTACTACAATTAAAAGTAAAATAACTGAACTATGCAAAATTTGCAGAATTTTCGCGATTACTATGAAATTTTAGGAGTACCTAAGGATGCTTCCGGTGAAGAAATTAAAAAGGTTTATCGCCGGTTAGCAAGACAATATCACCCGGATCTCAATCCGGGAAATAAAGCCGCAGAGGAAAAGTTTAAAGATATCGGTGAGGCTTATGAAGTCCTTTCTGATACAGCCAGACGATCGCAATACGACCAGTTTAGCCGCTACTGGAAACAAAAAGGGTTTACGGCTAGCAAAGCACCCAAATCTAAAAGCTGGTCTAGTTCCTCCAATGGTCGCAGCACCACTGAAGATGTAAATCCCGAACAATTTTCCGATTTTGAGAGTTTTATTAATCAAGTTATTGGTGTAGGGGGTCGTCAAGACACCAGAAATGTTACTAGTAGTACCAAAAGCGACCCATTTCGTTCTCCTAAAAGTCGGGTTGAGTATACGGTTCCCAAAAGCCCACCGCGCACACCCCGCCGAGATATTGAAGCTAGATTAACTTTACCACTGGAAAAAGCTTATGAAGGTGGCAAAGAACGGATTCGCCTAGAAGATGGGCGATCGCTGGAAGTAAATATGCCCCCAGCTATGGTAACAGGTCAAAGTATCCGGTTACGCAATCAAGGTATTGGTGGTGGTGACCTCTACTTGAAAATTACAGTATTGCCCCATGGGCTATTTAAACTAGAAGGGTTCAATATATTTTGCCAGGTTCCAGTCACTCCCTGTGAAGCAGTTTTAGGAGGACAAGTAGAAGCACCGACTTTAGATGGCCCTGTGAAAATGACTATCCCTCCGGGTGTGAGGAGTGGTCAAAGACTGCGGTTAGCAAATAAAGGCTACCCTGGGGAAAATGGTAAACGTGGGGATCAATTAGTAGAAATTCAAATTCTTACACCTAAAAGTATCACACCAGAAGAACGGGAACTTTATGAAAAACTGCGGGAAATAGAAACTTTTAAACCCCGCGCTGATTTATTAGGATGATCTCAAGTGGTAAATTAACAATGGTTTAACCCCCAGGGAGGTTAGTTTTATTTATTGGTACCATGGCAAACTCAGAGAATCTCAAACCCTAGAATTAGATATTCACGACCCGGGGTTACTTTATGGGGCTACGGTATTTACAACAGTGCGGGTTTATGAGCAAAGCCTAGATAGTAGTTTAACTAACTGGGTGGCACATTGCCATCGCCTACTGTTATCAGTACAAGCTTTTGGTTGGCGAGAACCAAGCTGGGAACTGGTGCGTCAAGGTGCGGAAATTCTGGCGGAAAATTTCCCCATTCTCAGAATTACCCTGTTTGCGGATGGGAGGGAGTGGATAACTGGGAGGTTATTACCACCAGATTTAATCACCAAGCAAAAACACGGTATTACCACAACTTTGGCAATGTCGAACTTGTATCGCAGTCTTCCTGCTCATAAAACTGGTAACTACCTGAGTGCTTGGTTAGTGAAGACTCACGCCCAACAGTTAAATTCTCAGGAGGCCATTTTTATCGATGGCGCGGGTAATTGGCTCGAAACTACCACAGGTAACCTTTGGGGATGGCAAAATGGTAGTTGGTGGACACCACCACTCACAGAGGGAATATTACCGGGAATTGTGCGATCGCAATTGCTCAATCATCTGCCCATGGTGCATGAGTCGCCCTGGAATGCCGAATTAGTCAGGGGATTTGAAGCGATCGCCTACACTAATAGTGTGGTAGAAATTATCCCCATACATACGGTTCACCAGCCTATAGGGTCTCTACAATATAATCCCTACCATCCTAGTTTGGAACAAATCAGAGAGCTTTTCTAACATGACAGCCGTCATGTTATGTTATACCTTAAGATAAGTTAACATAATTCTTAATAATGCCCTCTCATATTAGAGAAGCTACGCTAACTCACACAAAATACAGGAGGATAGACCTCAGTGAATAAAAGATGGAGAAATGCGGGGCTTTATGCACTGCTTTTTATAGTTGTCATCGCTTTAGGAACAGCATTCTTTGACAAACAACCTCAAACTAGAGAAACATGGCGATACAGTCAATTTATTCAAGAAGTTGACAAAGGCAGAGTAGATAGAGTCAGTCTGAGTGCAGACCGCTCTACAGCACTTGTTACCTCCAGAGACGGTGACAAAAAGATTGTGAATTTAGTCAATGACCCTAACTTAATCACTAATTTGAGTGACAAGGGCGTTGATATTTCTGTTCTCCCCCAAACTGATGAAGGATTTTGGTTTAAGGCACTGAGCAGTTTATTCTTCCCTGTATTACTTCTGGTTGGCTTATTCTTCTTACTACGTCGCGCTCAAAGTGGTCCTGGTAACCAAGCTATGAACTTTGGTAAATCCAAAGCCAGAGTGCAAATGGAACCCCAAACTCAAGTTACCTTCGGTGATGTCGCCGGTATTGACCAAGCCAAACTGGAATTAAACGAAGTAGTAGACTTTCTCAAAAACGCCGACCGCTTTACCGCAGTAGGGGCAAAAATTCCTAAAGGTGTATTGTTAGTAGGTCCTCCTGGTACAGGTAAAACCCTCTTGGCTCGTGCTGTAGCTGGTGAAGCTGGTGTACCCTTCTTTTCCATCTCCGGTTCTGAGTTTGTAGAAATGTTCGTAGGTGTGGGTGCTTCCCGCGTCCGCGATTTGTTTGAGCAAGCTAAGACCAACGCCCCCTGTATTGTATTTATCGATGAAATTGACGCGGTAGGTCGTCAACGGGGTGCAGGTTTAGGCGGTGGTAACGATGAACGGGAACAAACCCTCAACCAGTTACTCACCGAAATGGATGGTTTTGAAGGCAATACCGGTATTATCATTATTGCCGCTACCAACCGTCCTGATGTCTTAGATGCTGCTCTGTTGCGTCCTGGTCGTTTTGACCGTCAGGTAGTTGTAGACCGTCCCGACTATTCAGGACGTAGCGAAATTCTTAAAGTTCACGCCCGTGGTAAGACCTTAGCCAAGGATGTAGACCTGGATAAAATCGCCCGTCGGACTCCTGGGTTTACGGGTGCGGATTTATCCAACTTGCTCAACGAAGCTGCAATCTTAGCAGCACGGCGGAATTTAACTGAAATTGCTATGGATGAAATCAATGATGCCATTGATCGCGTCTTAGCTGGACCAGAGAAAAAAGATAGGGTAATGAGCGAAAAGCGCAAAACCCTAGTAGCATATCACGAAGCTGGTCACGCTTTAGTGGGTGCTTTAATGCCCGACTATGACCCAGTACAAAAAATCAGCATTATTCCCCGCGGTCGTGCGGGTGGTTTAACTTGGTTTACTCCTAGTGAAGACCGCATGGATACAGGCTTGTACAGCCGTGCTTATCTGGAAAATCAAATGGCGGTAGCTTTAGGCGGTCGTCTGGCTGAAGAATTAATCTTTGGTGATGAAGAAGTTACCACAGGTGCTTCTAACGACTTGCAACAAGTAGCCCGTGTGGCCCGTCAGATGATTACCCGCTTTGGTATGAGCGATCGCCTCGGTCCAGTGGCTTTAGGTCGTCAGCAAGGTAATATGTTCTTAGGCAGAGATATCATGTCAGAGCGTGATTTCTCCGAAGAAACTGCTGCTGCTATTGACGAAGAAGTGCGTAAACTCGTTGATGCAGCCTATATACGTGCTAAAGAAGTATTAGTTAACAACCGCCACATTCTCGATGAAATCGCCAAAATGCTGGTGGAGAAAGAAACAGTAGATGCTGAGGAATTGCAAGAGATTTTGACAAACAACGATGTCAGAACTGCTGCTTTTGCTTAACTAACTTTGGTTGCAGTTTAACTAAAACTGGGGTGATTCTGGGTTTTCCAGAATTACCCTATTTTTTTTAGCATATTGAGTATGCTTAATTACTTTTAAATTAAGAAAGGTAGGTTGGGTAGAAAGCAGTGAAACCCAACAAAATCAAGGTTTTGGTTTTGGGTTACTCTGATCAGCACAGGTCATTTGTGTACTTTATTTACTTAGATAGTGCTGTATATATTTTTGCAAAAATATCAAGTCAAAAGTAATTTTTCTAATTGTAATTTATATATTCACAAGGAAGCAGATTAATAAATGAACTTAAAGATTTTTTGTAATCTTGAGAATCTCTGATAAAAGCTGAAATAAACAAACGTTGTTTAGCCCTTGTGATAGCCACATAAAACAGCCGTTTTTCCTCTTCTACCTTACCATCGCGGACACTGAAATAAGTGGGGAATTCATCTTCTGATAAACCAGCCAGAAAAACTGTATCAAATTCTAAACCTTTTGATTGATGTACTGTTATAATCGGAACTTGATTATTTTCGATAGAAATTTGATCTAGATTTTTCGCCAATGCAGTGTAGTCAATAATGCTTCTTAGTGCAGTATCTGGATGAAGTTCTAAATCATCCTGCTGTTGAAAAATATTAATCAGCCTTTTCAGATTTTCTAGGCCTTTTAGTTCATGCTGTTGATAATAGTCATATAAACCAGATTCTACTAAAATTTTACCTAACAAATCTGCTGGACGTAATCTTTGGCTAGCATTTTTCCAACTTTCAACAGCATCAGCTAAATTTTCAAATTCTTCTCCATAACGATAAACTAAAGCCTGACGATAGTCAGCACGTGCTTGTACTAAAGGTATTAAAACTGCCAATAATTCAACAGTTGTCAGCGTATCATCAAGCGCATGATGATTTGGTAATTGATGGAGGTTTAATTTATTTGCTAAACTTTGCAAATTATAGCTTTCTGATTTTATAAAGCGTTTAGCCAAATCCCAAGTATCTGACCATTTAAATGTAGGAGTTGATAAACCTAGTTTTTGAGCATGGGCTGTGATCATCTTAATATCAAAACCCAGATTATGCCCAACTAAAAAAGCATCTTGAATAAACAATAAAAATTTCTCAAATACATGAATTGCATTTTCACCATTTCTGGCTAAAAATTCATTACTGTAACCATGTATTTGTTCAGAATCTCCCACAGAGACAGTATTTTGAATATAAGCATGAAATTGGTCTTTTACCTGTCCCTTAACTAATTTCACGGCTGCAATTTCGATGACTTCATCTTGACTCACTGAGAAACCAGTTGTTTCCAAATCAAAAACAACAATTGTGCCATGATTATAAGCAGATATTAAATTACTAAAAGGGTCGCCATCAATAAAAGTCTGAGTTGAAACCATATCAGTAAGTTTCAAACCACATGCTTCTCCCCCTTTGATGACATTTTCAATAGTGATGGAACCTATACCGCGACTTGGACGCATTAATAGCCGCAGCATAGAACCTGTATCAAAAGGATTTAAAACTAATCGCAGGTAAGCAAGAGCATCTTTAACTTCCTGACGCATAAAAAATTGATGCTGCTCAACTGTAACACAGGGAATATTTAACTGTTCTAGAACTCGAGAAACTATCTGAATTCGTTTATGATTTCTAGTTAAAACAGCAACTCGACCATAAAGCATATTGGGGTCATGTTTTGATAACTGTCTAATCTGCTCCCCAATCCACTTAGCCTCTTCTATTTCATTTTTAGCTGCATAAATTGTAATTAATTCTCCCGCATCACAAACAGGAGCAGGAGTAATTTTTGTATATCTTTTGTGAAAAGAGTCAGCAAAGCCAGAAGCAGCCTTAAGTAATGTTTGAGTAGCGCGGTAGTTCCAAGTTAGAGAGTATTCTTGAGGGTGAAAGTCTTGTTTAAATCGACGAATAACTTTATCCGGTTCCGAACCTCGCCACTTGTAAATCGTTTGGTCTAAATCACCAATCATGGCAATATTATCCGTACCAGAAGCTAAACATTTAACAATTTCATATTCAGAAAGATGAGTATCTTGAACTTCATCAATCTGGATAAAATCAAAGCGTTGTTTCCATCTTTGTTGAATTTTTGGATAATATTCCAGCAAGTAACGCACGTAAAATATTAAGTCTGCAAAATCCACAGCATGACGTTCTTGAAGAATGCTTTGGTATTGACTCGCTAATTGTGCTTGACCTATTCCTAGAGATGCAAACAGGTTTTCTAAAGGATAATGGGGAGATAACTGTAACTGACTAGCTTTAACTTTACAATCAGCTAATTTAAAAAAGATATCTTGAGCTTCTTTGTCTTTGGAAAGACAGAAAATCTCTTTAATTATTCCCAGACAGTCAGCATCATCGTAAACTACAAAATCTACTGGTAAACCAATTTGACGAGCTTCAACTCGCAGTATGGAAGTACATAAACTATGAAAGGTTTTGATGGTGATGTGGCAAAATTCTTCAGGACACATTTGTGCTAACCTTTCTTTCATTTCTTTTGCTGCTCGGTTAGTAAAAGTCAAACACAAGATTTTTGCTGCAGGAATACCGCTTTTAATAGCTTGAACTACTCTTGATGATAAAACGCGGGTTTTACCAGTTCCCACTGGAGCAAGCACTAAAATTGCTCCGTTGATGTGCTTGATGATTTTTACTTGATCTGGGTTAGCTTGAGTTGGTGACATAGAAAGTATGATATTTTTACAGTGAGAACTTCTGCTCTTTAGTGACTTCTGTCTTTTTCGGGTTGTAATATTGTCTAACTCTGGCTGGTTCAACTTCTTGAAATATTTCTGCAACTTTTCCCGATTCTGCAAGTTTCACAGCATCTTTAATTAAATAATCCTTGACCTCTTCCTCAGAAAATGAAATATTATCTGGTAAGTCATAATTGTAAAGTCCCAAAATCAAAATGTAGTTTTTTTTGAGTCGGGTAAACGGAGGAGGATTACTTTCTAAAGCCTTAGCAACATTTTGAAAATGTTGATTTTGTACATAAGGTTTAGCTAGCTGACCCAAATATAGCCAAGTTTCTGTTGCTTTTAGCTTTTCAATATCAGATTGTGCTTGTGTTGCACAGTTAAATATTAATTCCCAATTATTGAATTCGATTATAGGTAAAAAGCGAAATGCTTCCAGTAAAATTGCGCGGTAATATGTACTGGTTTCTTCATTTGTTATGTTACTTTTTTGAAAATGTTCCCATAGTTGATTGATTGCATTTATGTGTCCCTGAGAAGCTAAACCAATAACTACATCTAGCAAATCACGAATTACGAATAAGTCAGGATCGCAAATTAAGTTAACAATTTCCTGACAAACTGGATCAAACCCTAAAATTAGTAATTTATTTACCGATAATCTAATGCGAGATTGTAACTTCCTCTGTTTGATATTTAGTTCCCGCTTTTCTGTTTTAGTGGGTGAATCAGCTTTCTCCTTGATAGTTACTGTAATTTCTTGTAGTTCTTTTAAACTATCTTGAAAAATATGAACAAATTTAGACTTTAACTGATTTTTTTTATTCACCCAATTGTCATTCTTCTGTTGAAATTGACTACTCCAATTAGCAATTATAATAAACTTATCATTTCTTGGGAGAGATGGGAACGTTAAGTCATTTTGATTGTTTAATTTTTTGGTAACCAATTTTTGATAAATTTTGCGACTCAGCCGCATTTCTGTAATATAAATACCCTGAGAATATAAACAATGCTGATATATTTTAATCAGTTTCCACCATGATTTGTCATCATGACTCCTATTAGCTAATTCAAATTCTGTGCGGTAATCATAATTCATTATCCATAAAGGATCAAGAAGCTCAAAATTAAATTCTTTATTTAGTGGATCTAAATCAGTATCTAGTTTTGTTGTCGGTAGAAAATCTGATATATTATCATAATATTCAGTCTTATTCTCATTAAGATTAAGTCCTAGTTTGCCGAGTTGCTCTTTTAATTCTATTTCAAATGGTTCAAGCTCATGAGTACGCGGAACAACTGCAATAATATCATCAACATAACGATGCAATTTGATTTGATGTTTCCATCGCGGTTGATTACGGAAATAATCATCAACTGCTTTCAGATACAGATTTGCATAAAAACCTGATGTGAGAGTTCCTTGTTTTAGTCCCATCCCATTCTCATGTCCATTATTCAAATTTCGCTTGAGAATTTGACTAAGTAACCACTTAATGCGGTTACTGCTAATTTCCAATTCTGTGACACTAATATCAAGCAACTGTTGTTGAATCACTTTGACATAATATGATTCTATGTCAGTTCTCATAACAGCACCATTTGGATAACTCTCAGCACTTGCTCGTGATTCTTCTAAAAAATTTTTATATTTAGGAAAGTAATCTTCATATAAATCTTCCGTTTGTTCTGACTTGAGTTTATAGGAATAAAAATTCAACTCGTTTTTTTGTGCAAGAGTTTGCAGAATCGCAATAGCTAGTATTTCTTCTTCTAAACGAGTTAACTGCTTTGAACGTCCTTTTGTTCTACTCTTGACAAATTTATAGTCAATATCCTGATTAGAGGGAAGAAATTTATCTGAATATAAACTGTCAACTAAGTTATCAACGACCATTTGTAAATTTTCATCTAGATTACTTTCAAATAATCGGATTTCTATTTCATCATAAAAAGATTCATTGAACACATTATTTCTGGCTTTAACCCAAGCTAATTCTATATTTTCTAAACTTATCAGTTGATTCCATTGATTATCTTCTTCAATTTCCCTATTTTTGATGGTTTGACAAAGGGCATGGAATTGAGTTTCATGATTGAAAATACCTTTTTCTTGCCAATAGCTATTAACAGGATTCTCAAAGTAAACTATATCTTTAACTGGAATCACATCAGAAAATGTATGGTTTTTACCAATAAAGGTTTCTAAAGCATTGCTTATAGCCTTGGTTCCTTGATTAATGTCAGTAATTTGAATAATTTGCTTGAGGGTATGTTCTAGGTTTTTTGTTCCTATTGTCATCAAATATAATGTTTCAACCGGTACTTCCTCTAATAACCTTTTTAAAGCAAGTGCTTCATCTTGCCAAAAATCTTTTTTTATTTCTGTATCATTTTGTAGTTCTAATCCTAAAGCTTGAAGTTGTTTATCTCTTTCTCGTTTAAGAATGTTATCTTTGTCTATAGATGCAGCAATATCAAGTTGCATGACAAAGAGGTTAGATAATAATTTATCTGAAGATTTATCTCCCTTGCATTTATTTTTTAGGTAAGTAATTGTCGTAAGAGTTGCTTGTGCCAAAGATTCATTGATTGGCTGAAAATTTAATAAGATGTTAAATGGTGCAATCTTCTCTTTGAGTTGCTGCATCAATTTTTGATAAATCGCATAGCTATAAATATTAGGTTCTATACCTATGCAAATAATTTCTATTGGGTTTAATCGAATTTCTTCTTGAGGTAAAGTTAATATTTTTGCAATCAAAGCAGTTGTAGCAGCACCCATAGTACCACCAATATCCAATAAGTAAATGCGTGGATGATATCTGAGTTTTGTCATTAATCGACTGGAGTCAATGACATTATCTAAAATATGAACTGCTTTAAAGTAGTTAGGAGGAAATAGAGTATAAAACTGAAATGCTTTACTTTTTAAATCTGCTTTATCTAGAGAGTGTAAAATATCTTTTGAATAATCAAGTTGCTGATATCCCTTTGCGTCTGGGATGTTTGACAACCATTGATGTACAGCAGAGTAAGCAGAACTAATGACAGGATGAAACGACCGATAAATTTTGGCTTGTTCAGCTATGACTAAATTAGTGAGTTTTTTTGAATGCTGCGCGGGAAGTCCTGAAAGTGCTTGCAATAAGAGTTGCTTGGCTATGTCATTAATAGTCTTTCCATCATTTTCGGCTCTCTGTTTTAAAGCTTCTATGGTTTCATCCTCTAGTCGAATGGTGACTACCCTTCCTGGTTCCCATAAGATAGTTAGCTCACCGTTGAGAACCTGAACAATATCTTCAATGGTTTCCAGTTTGGATTTACCAGGATTTTCTATTGCTTTACTTATAGAACTGTGATATCGGGAAGCAGGGGAAACATCTCCGTCTGCAGCTCGATGTTCCGCAAATTCCTTGGCTAATTTGTACAGCGTCCAGTCTAATTCCTTGAGACGTTGCTCGAAATCCTCATTTTGTATCATTTGTGTCTGTCTTCCTCTATGTTGGCTGACTATAAACTCAGCCTATCTCTCTTTTTGTATTATGTCAATGATATAGTTTATTAAAATAATTGAAGATAAAAGCTACTTGACTGTTTATAATTAGCGTGCAATAATACCTTCAGCAACAAAGAAGGCACTCCAAGTGTATTGGAATGCCTTTTGGTGTACTGAACCCTTCCCAATTGCCTGGGGGAAAGGGTTCTAACTTTCTTAACGTTAAATTGTTTCTGTAATTCTCAAACTCAATAAAAAGCGAGAACTAACAATGTATAACCATGATAACTCACGGGCAGTTGATATAGGACAAACAGTTGCTGCCCTTCCTGATTCTTTGGCTGAAAAAATCAAATATATGGAATTGACCCTTGCTTTAGCCAATGCAGAAAACCAACAACTTCAGGAAAAACGGGATGATGAGAGGAGGGGTTATGTAATGCAATATATTATGCGGTTGATTGCGCAGCTGGAAATTCCCTCTAGTCATCAGCGCGTTCTCAAAGCGATGACAACTTCAGAACTTGATACTTATGCACAGGAGTTGTCTGAGCAATTAAAACACCGTCCACTGAAACATTTGTCAGTAGCATAGTACAACGTGATTTGAGCAAGAGGGACATTTATTATGCCTTTCTTGTGTCCTGAAGTCAGACAGTGAACTTCACTATTAAGTCGCAAAAACAGGAATATTTTCCAATTTTCCTATCATCTTTCTCCCCTCCTCCCTTGGGGGAGGGGTTGGGGGTGGGTTTATCCCACGACTGCGGGAGTTGTCACTTGTTGGGGTCTTTGCTGGGGGGGACGCATTTCTAACCCCAGCAAATTCAGCATTTGTCTGTCAGCGTCGTAGTCTGGACAGGGGGTAGTGACAGTGAGCATTTTCTGATCATCGCTGGAAAAAATAGAATTAGCCCCAGCCATAAAACATAAAGCTTGTTCCACTTGAGAAAGTCTCGCCCTACCAGCACTCAGACGCACATCAGAAGTTGGCATAATAATTCTGGCTGTAGCAATCATGCGCACTACTTCCCAAATGGGGACATCTGGCTGATTTTCTAGGGGTGTACCCGGGACTTGGGACAGAATATTAATCGGTACTGACTCGGGATGAGGTTGTAAATTCGCCAGTGTCTGTAACATCCCCACGCGATCCTCGACACTTTCGCCTAAACCCAGGATACCCCCAGAACAAACAGTGACGTTTGTTTGTCTTACATTGTCAATTGTATTGAGGCGATCGCCATAAGTTCTCGTGGTAATAATAGTATTGTAATATTCCTGGGAAGTATCCAAGTTATGATTATAAGCATATAGTCCGGCCGCTTCTAGGCGTTTGGCCTGGTCTGTGTTAAGCATTCCCAGAGTACAGCACACCTCTAGACCCATATCCGTGACTTCTTTCACCATGTCCAGCACTGTTTCAAATTGCGAATTATCCCGCACCTCCCGCCAAGCAGCACCCATACAAACCCGACTCACACCCTGTGCTTTAGCTTGTTGAGCAATCTTAACAACTGTTTCTTTCTCTAGCAGTGCTTGGGGCTTTACCTCAGTTTTATAACGGGAAGACTGGGCGCAGTAACTACAATCTTCGGGACAAGCGCCGGTTTTGATTGATATCAGCTTACAAACCTGTATTTTTCTGGGGTCATGATATTGACGATGCACGCTAGCAGCCTGATAAATCAGCTCTAGGAATGGCTGGTTGTATATCGCCTGAATCTCTGCTTTCTGCCAATTGTAGCGTATTCCCACCGACATCACTATCCTCTTTGAGACTGGATTGATTAAGAGCCATTTTCTAGTTGGTTCTCTGAAAATACAGCGTTGGGATTAAATCATCTCAATCTTAGTGCTGTAGATATTAGACATCAGCTTACCAAGATTTCGCGGTTCTGGCATTAGCTCAGATCACGGAGGACTCAACTGCTGACTGGAAACCAGAAGAGGTCTATCGTGATGTGAATGGCGCGCGCAATAAAATATTGCGTGCTTTGCAAGCAACTAACTGCCTTCACCGTGACCCATGATTCTATCGTGCTTTCTGACGAGTCAGAATTGACGGATGCCGTAGTTAATCTAGTTTAATCGCTTTGATTAGCTTAAAAGTTGCACAATTCTATAATTCCTCTTGACCCATCTATGCGTACCCGTTGCCCATCTCTTAGTCTCACTGTAGCATTATAAACATCCATAACAGCGGGAATACCGTATTCACGAGCTACGATAGCACCGTGAGAAAGTCTTCCGCCAGCTTCAGAAATTAAGCCTCCTGCTCTAACTAACAAAGGTGCCCAGCCTGAATCTGTATAAGGTACTACTAAAATTGTGTGGCGGTCAACTTCTGGTAATTGTTGTAAGTCTCGTACTATCTTGATCCGACCTTCCGCTTGACCGTGGCTAGCGGGGATACCCTGTAGTACTTGGTCTGAGTACAGTGGGGAGGGAGGAAGGGGATGGGGTGGTGTATGACCATAAACTAAAAGGGGGATTTGATGAAATTCACTATCTTGCTGGAATTGCCATCGCCTAAATTCTACTATCTCAGATAAATCTTCCCTCAGTTCAATATCATCACCTGCTACTAAACGCCGGACTTCGTTCAACTCTAGAAAAAAGATATCCCCACTTTGCTGGATTAAGCCGGATTTTAAGCAAGCTTGCTCTAAAGCTAAAAATCGCCACCGCAATTCAGCTAAGAAACGAGAATAAATTTCGGTAACTTGTCCTTTAATATCTACCCGGCGCTGTACTACCCCCCCTTTGCGCTTTGTCAACCTCACCGGTTTGTCCGTCTCTGCTGCACTTTGCCATAACTGTAAAAACAAGTCCTTGATGGTTTGGGGGTTTTCTTTCCAGGTAGGAACAGCAATATTTGTGCCCACATCACTCAAATAACCGTAATCTTCCAGCAATTGGTTAAATTCATCGAGAATTTTCTCTCCTTCTGGTGTTTGCGCCAATTCTTCAAAGACTTGATCCGGTTGCGAGTCAGGTAATTGCTGTTTCGCCTGTGCCGCTAAAGCAGTCAGCGATCGCAATGCTGCTACCTCCGGAGCTATACTGTGATCAATTTCCGCATCTTTAACGCGAAAAATCCCCTGTCTTAAAGCGACGCTCAAAGGGACTAAAATGCTGTAATAAGTTGCAGTGCGTAGTAATTCCAGAATATAATCTATTCTCTCCAATAACTGGGCTGCTGTCAGTTCTTCTATTGATTCATGTGCTAATTCTGACAAACTAGGCAGAAACTTTTTACTATAATCCCGCTTAAAGTCTTTTTCTAAGCTCAGTTCTCGCGTGAGTAACCGCATTAACCCTGGTAAATTATTCCAAGTGGACTTTAACGGCGGTTTGCTCATCTTCGCCCCCCTAGTGAGAAATTCCAGACTTTCTGGTGGTAGACCCATCCGTAAAAAAATCTCTCCTAGCAGGGAAGCATTAAAATAAGCCCGGGAATAGTGGAGAGTAGCAGTTGCCGTAAAATCCAATCCCCAGGAGCGATCGCCCAAAACCACTGTAAAAATATCTCCCCAAACTCCGCAAGTTAAGGGGCGATTAATCGACCAAGTTAACGGATGAATCACACCAGGAATGACCTCGGCGGCTATTTTCCTCGTCCAGATGGGCAATAGAGTAGTAATAGGTCGAGACTGCAAAACCCAGAGATTTTGACCATCATAAGTCCACTCCATATCTTGGGGTACCCCGCGATACTGTTTTTCTAGTTGGCGGACTAAATATGCTACTTGTTTGATTAATGCTTGTGGTACTTCTACTTCCTGTCGGGACATTTCCCCCACCACTTGCACAGAGGAAACATTCTCTGTTTCCACCACAAAGGCGCGATATTGTTCTGGTGTCACCTTACCGGAAACCACTTGAGTGGGACTACCTGGTAAAGCCTCAATTACAATTGCATCCCCCTGTTGGCTAATGGGGTCACGACTGAAAGCTACACCAGAATACACACTGGGAATTTGTTGTTGTACCAGCACAGCCATGGCCATATCTGGTAAACCGCGATCGCGACGATATTGTACAGCAGACGGATGATTGTAAGAAGCTTGAACTTGGGCGATCGCATCTCGTAATTGCTCGGTGGTAGTAACATTCAAAATTGTTGTATACTGTCCGGCTGCAGAAGCTTGTTCAGAGTCTTCTCCGATAGCAGAGGAGCGCACCACCAAAGGAGACAGATGAGAAGGCTGAATAATTGCCATCAAATTTTCCGGATCATCAACTCGGGAAATTACCCATCCTTTAGGTACTGGATAGCCCCAGCGATTAATTTCAGATAATGTTGCGGCTTTGTGTCCCACCAGATTTGCATCTAACTGGTCATCTAAACAAAAAATCCGGTGATTCCCGCGTAAATATGCAAAAGCTGCTTGTGACTCTGCATCAGTCTCCGGTGCTGGTAAATTCAGGTCATCGGGAATTTTTGTATAAATCCACCCTAATACTCCCGCTAGGGTCACAGCCGCGATTATTTTGGGTATATCCTCAATATTCAGGAGTAACATCAACCAAGGAAACAGGAATAAAACTCCGAATTTTACCCATTGCCTAGATCGCAGAACTATAAAACTGATAATAGCCAATAAACTTGTAAATATTGCCACCAGAGGATCATGTACCAGGAACCCCCAAACAACATTGGTTGTCCCAGCCCCTCTGCCCGCCCCATATCTCCCTAAGACTAAGCCGATGAGAGCAATTAATTCCCAAGGGGATCCAGGGGGAAAAAACACACGGCACAGCAAAACTGCCCCCATGCCTTTCAGGGCTTCTGAAATAACCGCCAGGATTCCTACCCAGGTGCCGCCGTGATAAAAAGCGGCTGAAACACTGATGTTTTTAGTACCAATTTGTGATAGTTTTCTACCCGTCAGGGCATAGGTAATCCAAGCAATAATTGGCAAAGACCCCAAGAGGGGACAAGCAATTAAAATAACGAGGACACCCCAAGATTGAATCATTATGGTAGCGAAGACGTTTTAATCTATCTTGGTGGGTGGACACGTGGCAGCGGAATCAACCGTTGTTGCCAGTGTCCATCTTAGTTCCTAATCGCTTAGTTTAGCGCATAGGCGGCTTGCAAAGCCCATATAATTAAGGCGGCAATGGAACCCAAGAGTAGCACAGTAGAGATGGTGACTACTCTGGGGGAATCGGCACCCTTGAATTTCATAATTCCTCGGTTTAAATCGGACATAGCTTTGTAATCCTCCTTTGTTACAGTGCTAATTTGTCCGTTTTGATTGTAGTCTTTCTATTTGTCCATCAAGCTAAATTACAGATAATATTTTGTTTAAGCTTTGTATTTTGGCTAGCAAGTCCCTGTTGTTGAGAAATCCGTTGCTCATATGCATTCCGAATCGTAAAAACAGCGCCCGGGGCGCTGCTCATTTCAGGATACAGCAAATTTTATTGGCTGAGAAGGGCGGGCTTTCCTACCCACCCCACAAGTCTTTTAAGATTTATATAGTACTTGTCCCCATGCAACTTACTGTATCTAAAAACATAAGTAATATTTAGGCGCTACCTGTAAAAGCAACTTCAGGGAATTTCAATTGAGCTTCTGCCATCGGTCGTCTTCTGCCTTCCTCTTGCCAGTAGTTAATCACTTCTGTAGCTTTATTGAGCAATTCGACGCGATCTAAATCACTAATCCAGTGTTTAGCTTCTAATTCCTTTTTTAACTCTTCCCAGGCATCATTGCGAGGCCAGAAAAAGTACTTAGTCAAAGGACTTGTACCCTTGCCTACAACTTGATCCACTGCTAGGGCAACGTTTTCATCTAACCACAGAATTTTCAGAATAAATTGGGTCAATCACACCTCCGGGGAATATCAGGGGATTCTTACACTGTATGTGCTATGCGATCGCTTATTCTAACGCAATACCTCACCTATTGACTAAATAGTGGTCACAAATTGCTCTACCATAACCTCATAAAATAGAAAATCTCCTATGATGGCAAAATCTTCAGTAAAAACTATTGTTGTTTTCGATATTGACGGCGTAGTCAGGGATGTTGGTAACTCCTACCGTCGGGCTTTAGCGGATACTGTGGAGCATTTCACCAACAGCGCCTATCGTCCTACACCCGGAGACATTGATCAGCTCAAATCTGAAGGACTATGGAATAATGATTGGGAAGCTTCCCAAGAATTTATTTACCGCTACTGTGAATCCCAAGGGAAAACTCGCCAGCAGTTACAACTAGATTACAATGCCATAGTTGCCTTTTTCCAATCTCGTTATCGCGGTACAGACCCAGAGAACTGGACAGGGTATATATGTAACGAACCCTTATTATTACAACCGAGTTATTTAGAAAACCTCACCACCGCTGGAATTGCTTGGGGATTTTTTAGTGGTGCTACCCGTGGTTCTGCTACCTATGTTTTACAGAAACGTCTGGGTTTACAGTCACCAGTCTTAATTGCCATGGAAGACGCACCGGGTAAACCAGACCCTACAGGACTGTTTACCACAGTGGAACTGTTAGAAAATCAAGTTAATAATCTAACAATTATCTATGTGGGAGATACTGTAGCTGATATGTATACGGTTAACAAAGCTAGGGAAATAAAACCTGATCGTAATTGGATTGGTGTAGGAATTTTACCGCCCCACGTCCAAGACACAGCCGCCCATAGTCATGCTTATAGTCAAACTTTACTAACAGCAGGTGCAGCGGTAGTTTTAAGTAACGTTGAGCAGCTCAATCCGGTCAAAATAGGAGAATTACTACAAGAGCTGGGGAAAATTTAAACTTTTCCATCAGATCGCCGACTTGTTAAGGAAGTCGGGGATCTATTTGATTACTCAATATGCAAAAATTTATCTAAAGCCGCTACCATCTTGGGCGGCCAACGGCGAATATTTTTGACCCAGTTCATATCTTTGTAACGATTATCCAGGCCATAGGCTGCTACCCAGTTACTTTCGGCTTCCCCTTTGTTACCATTTACCCAGTAAGCTGCGGTGAGGGCGGCGCGCATATCAGCAAATTTAGGATATTTGCGGACTATGTTTTTCATTTCGTGGATGGCGGCGTCGGTTTGACCGGTTTCATACAGGGCCAGGGCGTAGTTAGCCCTGGCAAAGGCAAAGTTAGGGGCTATTTCTACGGATTTTTGATAGTCGGCGATCGCCTCTTGCCATTGTCCTAAACCCGATTTGGCATTACCCCGGTTATTGTATGCCATGGCATCATTAGGGTCAAGTTCTAATATATGATTATAGTCGGCGATCGCCTCTTGCCATTTCCCCAACCCTTCCAAAGCTGCACCACGGTTTAAATAGGGGTCAGTTGCATCGGGGGCTAATTCTATAGCTTTGTTGTAATCTGTGAGTGCTGCTGCTAATTTATTTTGACTGACCCGGGAGTTTCCCCGGTTACTCCATGCACCTGCATTAGTGGGAAACTGCTCAATAATTTGTGTCCAGTAAATTTCCGCAGTGGCAAAATCACCTTTATTTGTAGCTGCTAAAGCTTTATTAGCTAGTTGATTGCCTTGTTCTAGCTGTCCTTGAGTAATAGTAGCTCCTGGGGATACTGCCATGGCTGGTGTACTCCAGGTGAATACCAGTAATAAACTCAACAAAGTACTAATTAATTTTACCATCAGGATTTACCTTAATTTCCAATTCTCAGTGTCCCCATTTTCCCCCAATTACAGCATAGATAACTGTTCATTAGGGGGCTTGAGTCCCAAATGCTTGTAGGCGGCGGTGGTGGCGGTGCGTCCCCTGGGAGTGCGGCTTAAATAGCCAATTTGCATGAGGTAAGGCTCATAAACTTCTTCAATGGTTTGGGTATCTTCACCGGTAGCGGCGGCAATTGTTTCTAATCCTACCGGACCGCCGTTAAATTGTTCAATGATCACACTCAACATCCGGCGGTCTGTCCAATCTAAACCGCAGGGGTCTACTTGAAATAGTTCCAGTGCTTCGGCGGCGACCGTTTCTGTAATCTTACCTGATATTCTGACTTGGGCGTAATCACGGACTCGTTTAAGTAATCTATTAGCGATCCGGGGGGTACCTCGGGAACGACGAGCAATTTCTGTTGCACCATCTGCAGCTATGGGGGTTTTGAGTAACTCCGCGCTGCGGGAAATAATTTGGCTGAGTTCTTCCACTTCATAAAACCGCAGTTTCTGCACTAACCCAAAGCGATCGCGTAGGGGTGAGGTGAGAGCGCCTACACGGGTTGTGGCTCCCACTAGAGTAAATTTGTTGAGTGGTATACTTCTAATGCGAGCGCCAGAACCTTTACCAACGGTGATATCTACGCGATAATCTTCCATGGCTGGATAGAGAATTTCTTCTGTCATGCGGGAAAGACGATGAATTTCATCAATAAATAGGACATCCCCAGGTTTGAGGTTGACCAGTAACCCGACAATATCTCTGGGACGTTCTAGGGCGGGGGCGCTGGTAATTTTGTAGTTTACTCCCATTTCCGATGCTAAAATTACTGCCATTGTTGTTTTTCCCAATCCCGGAGGGCCATATAGCAGTAAGTGATCTAGCACCTCACCCCTTGATTTAGCTGCTTTGATGGCAATATCTAGCACATCCTTTAAGTCTTTCTGTCCAATGTAGTCACCAAATCGCTGTGGTCTGATACTCTCTTCTGGGTGACCTTGTTCGTCAGTTGTTACCGACGGTTGCAAAATCTTCTCGTCAGATCCACTGCGACGCCCGGTAGGCTGATTTGGTTTTCCGTTGGGTTCTTGAGGCTGTTTTTTCGAGGAGATTATCGCCATAATTCAGCTATCAACCTTGAGTTCAGGACTGTTTGAGGATTAAACCACCATGGCTAGAGCAAAAAAAAATTTTTGCTGAGAATTACACAGGTCAATTTAGAATTTAAATTCCAGATGATTAGCCAGGAGTGAAAAATTTATTATGTTGTCTAAAAGAATCTTACCCTGCTTAGATGTGAAGGCGGGACGGGTTGTTAAAGGAGTTAACTTTGTCGATCTCAAAGATGCGGGGGACCCGGTGGAACTGGCTCAGGTTTACAATGAAGCTGGTGCTGATGAGTTAGTGTTTCTGGATATTACCGCTACTCATGAAGACCGGGACACGATTATTGATGTGGTCTACCGCACTGCTGAACAGGTGTTTATTCCTTTGACCGTGGGTGGTGGGATTCAATCATTAGAAAATGTTAAAGCTTTGTTACGAGCCGGGGCGGATAAGGTTAGTATTAATTCGGCAGCGGTACGTGATCCAGACTTGATTAATCGAGCTAGCGATCGCTTTGGTAATCAGTGCATAGTTGTTGCTATTGATGCCAGGCGCAGAATTTCCCCCGAAAATCCGGGCTGGGATGTCTACGTCCGCGGTGGTAGGGAAAATACTGGTTTAGATGCTTTACTTTGGGCACAAGAAGTGGAAAAACGCGGCGCAGGAGAATTACTAGTGACGAGTATGGATGCTGACGGAACTCAAGCTGGCTATGATTTAGCACTGACCCAGGCGATTGCGGAATCTGTACAAGTTCCTGTGATTGCTTCCGGTGGTGCTGGTAATTGTGAACACATCTACACTGCATTAACTGAGGGGAAGGCGGAAGCGGCGTTACTCGCTTCATTACTACATTACGGCCAATTAAGTGTGGGGGAAATTAAGGAGTATTTACGCGATCGCTCGGTACCAGTCAGGTTGTTATCTTCAGGTTCAAAATTTTAGGGAAATTTAACCAGATTTATCACAAGTTGAATCCAGTTCTCTGAAATAGTGTTAAGATAGGTGTATAAGTATGAATAAATATGAAGAAATATTATGTTGGTTGTAATTTTATTATTTGACATTGCACTAGTGGCGTGGTCCTTGCACCTGATGGAAAAAGCCGTACAGCATAAGGAGTTTTCCTTAATGCTGGCTGGGGGCTTAGTGGCTCTGGCGGCGGCGGCTATGTTAGTTGTTTATTTTCTGATGGGGCATTGTATGACCTATTTGTTACAATTGTCTTAAAAAATCCTGAAGAATTAGAGATTAATCATAAATCCACCTTGACAAAACTCAAATCTTCAGGGATTATGATAAAGCATGACTCGGGGCTATAGCGCAGTTGGTAGCGCATCTCAATGGCATTGAGGGGGTCAGCGGTTCGAATCCGCTTAGCTCCATATTTATATAATTTATACGTTTATATAGCATTTCCCATGCTCGTGAGGTACATTTTTTTAGTTTGAGGGAACAGGGAACAGGGAACAGGGAATAGGGAATAGGGAATTGGTGTGTACTTCATGAGCCTGAAAAAGGCTATATTATTTGGTTATATTATTTCGTTGTGGGGGTGGTAAGGGGATGGTAAAACCCCCCATCACTCTTGATATTCTGGCGAAAAAGTCGAGGTAATCATGTCTGTGCAATTGCTAAGACGGAAATTTACAGTTGAGGAATATCACAAAATGGTTGAGTCGGAAATTCTCACAGAGAATGACCGAGTAGAACTGATTCGGGGGGAAATTCTGCAGATGTCGCCCATTGGGACAAAACACGCAGCTTGTGTAAATCGACTAGTGAATTTGTTGGTGCAGTTGTTAGGGAAACAGGTAATAGTTGCTGCTCAAAATCCCGTTGTATTAAATAATAACTCCGAACCTCAGCCAGATGTGGCATTACTCAAACACCGAGATGATTTTTATGAAACCGCACACCCCCAAGCTGAGGATATTTTTTTGTTAATTGAGGTGAGTGATTCCACTGTCATGTATGACCGAGAGGAGAAAATCCCCTTATATGCACAAGCAAAGATCATGGAAGTTTGGTTAGTAGATATTAACTCACAAATTGTCGAAGTTTATCAACAACCGACAGATACAGGTTATCAGCTGAGGCAAAAATTCACAGCGGGTCAAAATTTAACAATTCTCTCCCTACCAGATGTGAACATTACTGTTAATCAAATCTTGGTCTCCCCTAGTCTTCCCTTTAATTAGGAGAGGGTGAGCGGTTGTGGTTGAAATATAGGTTAAAGGTTACTACCCAATCTTGTATACTGAGGTTGTGTATTTTTGTGTTCACGTTTCAGCGGGACTTTTATGTCAGAAGCTATTGATAAGAAATCTTTAAGTGAACGTGATATCTGTACAAAGTACATCACACCAGCTTTAGTGAATCAGGGATGGAATATCAATATTCAGATTCGAGAGGAAGTAACGCTGACAAAGGGGAGGGTGATTGTTAAGGGTAAGCTTGCTATTCGGGGTAAACAAAAACGCGCGGATTATGTGCTGTATTACAAACCCGGTGTACCACTAGCTGTGATTGAGGCTAAGGATAATAATCACAGTGTGAGCGCCGGAATGCAACAGGCGATCGCCACTGGTGAATTAATTGATGTCCCATTCATCTTTAGTTCTAATGGGGACGCTTTTATGATGTGCGATCGCACTATGACCGAGGGACAGCGAGAGCGAGAAATACCCCTGGACCAGTTCCCCACACCGGAAGACCTTTGGCAAAAATACTGTAATTGGAAGGGAATTGACTCGGAAATTCAGGGGATTATTTCCCAAGATTACTATCCCAGTCCTGAGCAAAAACAACCCCGCTATTATCAACAGATTGCTATTAACCGCACAATTGAAGCGATCGCCAAAGGACAAAACCGGATTTTATTAGTGATGGCCACGGGTACAGGTAAGACTTTTACAGCTTTTCAAATTATCTGGCGGTTGTGGAAGTCGGGAGCAAAAAAGCGTATTCTGTTTTTAGCAGACCGCAACATTTTAATTGATCAAACTAGAGTCAATGATTTTAAACCCTTTGGCTCAAAAATGACAAAAATTAAGCAGCGACAGGTAGATAAATCCTATGAAATTTATCTCTCCCTATATCAAGCAGTGACGGGAAATGAAGCGGCGAAAAACATTTATCGCCAATTTTCTCCAGATTTTTTTGACCTAATTATAATAGATGAGTGCCATCGGGGAAGCGCCAATGAGGATTCAGCATGGCGAGATATTTTAACCTATTTTAGCAGCGCTACCCAGATTGGCTTGACAGCTACCCCCAGGGAAACAGAGGAAGTTTCTAATATTGATTATTTTGGAGAGCCAGTTTTTACCTATTCCCTGAAACAAGGGATTGAAGATGGCTTTTTAGCTCCTTACAAAGTAATTCGCATTGATTTTGATCTAGACTTGAGTGGATGGAAACCGAAACCAGGACAACGGGATAAATACGGTAAAGAAATTCCCGACCAGATATTTAATCAGCAAGATTTTGATAAAACCCTGGTGTTAGAGAAGCGCACTGAGCTAGTAGCACGGATAATTTCTGATTATCTCAAATCCAGCGATCGCTTTGCCAAAACTATCGTTTTTTGTGAAACCACCGACCACGCGGAACGGATGCGGGTAGCATTGGTGAATGAAAATATTGATTTAGTCGCCAAGAATAGTCGCTACATTATGCGAATTACCGGGGATGATGCTCAAGGTAAGGCAGAATTAGATAATTTTATCAACCCAGAAAGTAAATATCCCACCATTGTTACCACCTCAGAGTTACTCACCACCGGTGTTGATGCTAAAACTTGCAAGTTGATTGTTTTAGATCAGCGCATTCTGTCTATGACTAAATTTAAGCAGATAGTTGGGCGGGGAACTCGCATTGATGAAGACTACGGTAAAATGTTCTTCACCATTATAGATTTTAAGAAAGCAACCCAGTTATTTGCTGACCCTGACTTTGATGGTGAACCTGTACAAATTTATCAACCCAAACCCGATGACCCAATTAATCCCCCTGATCATGGGGATGATGAGCAAATCATAGATGATGGTGAAATTATCCGCAAGCAGAAGCGAGAAAAGTATGTAGTTGCAGATCAAGAAGTCAACGTTACTCTGATTCGGGAGCAATACTACGGTAAAGACGGTAAGCTAATTACAGAATCAATTAAAGACTATACTCGCAAAACAGTGACTCAGGAGTACGCTTCATTAGATATTTTCTTAAAAAAATGGCGTTCTAGTGAGCAGAAACAGGCGATTATTCAGGAGTTACAAGAATTGGGTGTACTTTGGGAAGCTTTAGAAAAAGAGATTGGTCAGGATTTTGACCCCTTAGATTTAATTTGTCATGTGGTCTTTGACCAACCACCACTGACACGCAAGGAAAGGGCGAACAATGTCCGCAAGGGTAACTACTTTAGCAGGTATGGGGAACAAACCAGAACGGTTTTAAATGCTTTGTTAGATAAGTACGCTGATCGGGGAGTTGAAGATATTGAAACTCTGGATGTGTTGAAAGTTAAACCAATCAGTGATTTAGGTACTCCCTTAGAGATCATTAATATTTTTGGCGGTAAGCAGAATTATTTACAAAGTTTGCAAGAATTAAAACAGAAAATTTATGACCTTGCTATGTAGTGGGGTTTACCAGTATCCTGGTTAAGACATTCAGCCACCCACTAGGACAACCGGGACAAAGACAAAATTTATTATGTCCATCAGCACTACAATTAAAACCATTCAAGATATTATGCGCAAAGATGCGGGCGTTGATGGTGACGCACAACGCATCAGTCAATTAGTTTGGATGATTTTTCTCAAGGTTTTTGATGCTCGTGAACAAGAATACGAACTCCTAGAGGATAATTATAAATCTCCTATTCCTGAAGGTTTACGCTGGCGTAACTGGGCTACGGATGCAGAAGGAATTACCGGAGATGCTTTACTAGATTTTGTCGATAATAGTTTATTTAAAACTCTCAAAGACCTGAGAACTACCACCACTGATCCCCGTGGGCAAATGATTGGTAAGGTATTTGAAGATGCCTACAATTATATGAAAAATGGTACTCTCATCCGCCAAGTAATTAACAAACTTAATGAAATTGACTTTAATAAAAAAGAGCAGAAAAAACAGTTCAGCGAAATTTATGAAAAGATTCTCCAAGATTTACAAAGTGCGGGAAATGCAGGAGAATATTATACCCCCCGTGCGGTGACTAAGTTTATTGTCGATAGAATCAAACCACAACTAGGGGAAATTGTCCTTGATCCCGCTTGTGGTACAGGTGGCTTTTTAACAGCAACTATTGATTACATTCGCCAACATTTCCAAAGTGCTGATGTCCCACAAATTCTGCAAAGGACAATTTGCGGAACTGAGAAAAAGCCCTTACCTTATAATCTGTGTATCACTAATTTGATTTTACATGGTATTGATATACCCGCAGCCGAACATGATAATACTTTGGCGCGACCATTGCGGGATTACAGTCCTCAAGAACGGGTAGATGTAATTATTACTAATCCGCCTTTTGGGGGGATGGAGGAAGATGGAATTGAGGATAATTTCCCCGCTACCTTCCGCACCAAGGAAACAGCAGATTTATTTTTAGTGCTGATTGTTAATTTACTCAAAGAAGGCGGTAGAGGCGCAATAGTTTTACCCGATGGAACCCTGTTTGGGGAAGGTGTGAAAACTCGCATTAAGGAAAAACTGCTGCAAGATTGCAATCTACATACAATTGTGCGGTTACCAAATGGGGTATTTAATCCCTACACAGGTATTAAGACTAATCTGCTATTTTTCACTAAAGGAGAACCCACAGAAACCATCTGGTATTATGAACACCCCTACCCAGGGGGGTATAAGTCATATTCTAAAACTAAGCCGATTCGCTTTGAGGAGTTTGCACCAGAGCAGGAATGGTGGGATAACCGCGAGGAGAATGAATTTGCGTGGAAAGTTACAATTACTGATTTAAAGGCGAATAATTACAACCTAGATATTAAAAATCCCCACCAAGTTGATATAGAACAGGCTGATTTAGATGAAATGTTAGCAGAATATCACAAACTCATGGCTGAGTTGGGTGATGTGCGCGATAAGTTAAAATTTGAGTTGATGTCAGCTTTGGAGGGTAATGATCAATTAGAGTAAAGATTAACCTTTTAGAGGATGTTTGAAAATTTATGGCTAGTGTCTCAAATATTGACCCCACCCTAACCCTCCCCTTGTAAGGGGAGGGGACTGGATTTTGTTGTTTCCCTTTTTATCCGGTGTTCCCTGTTGCAAAGTTATAAAACAACATCTTATTGAACCCTAAGAAATTATGGTTCTTCAGTACCTAATATGCTAAATTGTTTTGATAAAATCCGAAAAGGCTTACCGTATAAGGGAAATAATGTTGGTTATTGAAGAAAATGCCTGAATATTCCTTCTTAATCTCTGTTCCCTGTTCCCTGTTCCGGTGTTCCCTCGAACCAGTTGTTAAATTAGCATAACAAGTACGGTAGAGCCGAAATTATTAAAACTTATTCATCATCGCGAGGTAGAAGGATGGCTTATAGTGATTTCAACCTAGCAAAAGTTAAAAATGATTTTGGCTTAACCTTGGAGGAAAGCCGTAATTTATTTGTGGATACGAAACCAGTATTACCATCTGCAACTTTAACAACTCTACTGAGTGATTATGTTCCCTTAGCCACATCTATTTCTACTGAAAAAGCTAGATCAGAATTTTTAATTGCGCCAATTCTAGCCGAGGTGAGACGACTATTAAATTATCAAATCTCTCTGTTTTCGGGTAATGAGTTTAATGTCGATTCCCAAAGAGGGTTACAAGGGTTTTGTGATTATATTATCAGTGGGTCTCCAGAACAATTATATATTTCTGCCCCTGTAACTATTATATTTGAGGCTAAAAAAGAAGATATTATTGGCGGTCTTGGTCAATGTGTGGCGGCGATGGTGGCGGCGCAGATATTTAATCAGAGTAAGGGTAATGAAGTTGAGCGTATTTATGGTTCTGTGACTACTGGTACTAATTGGAAATTTTTATTTTTAGAAGGGACAGTTGTTTACATTGATCAGATTGAATATTATATCAAAGAAGTTGATAAGATTTTAGGAATTTTGCTGCAACCTTTCCAACCTGTTTTGATTGCTGTTTAATTATGAAAGTAGATACTTTTTTTACAAATTTTGATTTGTTGACTGATGCGCCAAATGCAACAGCTAAGTTGCGGGAGTTGATTTTGCAATTGGCTGTCATGGGTAAGCTTGTAAGACAAGAGCCAAATGATGAACCTGCTTCATTTTTACTGGAAAAAATAAAGCTTGAGAAAGAGTGGTTGATCAAGGAGAAAAAAATTAGAAAGTCACAAATATTACCAGCGGTTGAAATAGACGAGGTAGCATTTAAACTACCCGTAGGATGGGAGTGGACAAGATTAGATGATATATGCTCTAAAATTACTGATGGAGTTCATAAAACACCAAAATATACTGAATGTGGAATTCCATTTTTATCTGTGACACAGTTAAAAAATGGAATGCTAGATTTTAGTAATACTAAATATATTTCACCTGAAGAACATGAAATATATTATCAAAGATGTAACCCTGAAAAGGGTGATATTTTGATATGTAAAGTTGGCAGCACAATTGGCGTTACAACTGTTGTAGAAGTAGATATTGAATTTAGTATATTTGTTCAATTAGCCTTAATTAAACAAATTATAGTAAATCCCTATTATTTGAAATTTGTTTTACTCTCAGATGAGGTTCAAAACTATATTAAAGAAAACTCAGTTGGTTCAGCTATGCCCTATATTTCACTCGAAAAACTCAAATATATTCAAGTTCCCCTCCCACCCCTTGCGGAACAAAAACGGATTGTAGAAAAGTGCGATCGCCTGATGTCCCTGTGCGACGAAATCGAAAAACAGCACAAACAAAAGCAAGATAGTATTGTGAGGATGAATGAAGGTGCGATCGCTCAACTCCTCTCCTCCCAAAATCCCGATGATTTCCGCCACCACTGGGAACGCATTTGTAATAATTTTGATTTACTCTACAGTGTCCCTGAAACCATTCCTAAACTACGTCAGGCGATTTTGCAATTGGCTGTCATGGGTAAGCTTGTAAGACAAGATCCAAATGATGAACCTGCTGCGGTGTTGTTGGAGAGGATTAAAAAGCAGAAGGAAGAGTTAGTTAAGGATAATAAAATAAAAAAAATCAATAATTATTTACCTGTTAAAGTTAGCGACATAACTTTTAGTTTGCCATCTAGTTGGAAATTTATTCGATTAGGTGAGTGTATTGAATTGGTATCAGGACAGCATCTGGGTGCAGATGAACAGAATAATAATGGAATGGGAATTTCTTACTTAACTGGCGCTTCTGACTTTGGACAAGTTTATCCAACAATAACTAGATGGACGAAACAACCAAAAGCTGTAGCTATTGAAAATGATATTTTACTTTCTGTAAAAGGAACAGTAGGTAAATCGAATATTTTAAATTTAAAACAAGCTGGTATTGGTCGTCAGCTTATGGCACTGCGTCCTATTTTAGTTAATTATCAATACCTTTACATTTTTTGTTTAAGTGCATCTGATAAATTCTATTCTTTAAGTACTGGTATAGCTATACCAGGTATAAGTCGAGATCATGTATTGCAATTTATATTCCCCCTCCCACCCCTTGCAGAACAAAAACGGATTGTGGAGAAGTGCGATCGCCTGATGTCCCTGTGCGATCGCCTAGAAGCCAAATTAAAACAAGGGAGAGAAAGCACACAAAAGCTGATGGAAGTTGCAGCAAAGCAAGTATTGCTAAATTAGCACCAGGGAATTAATGAACTTAAATACATCTAAACAGGGGTTTTAACCCCTGGCTTCTCAGTTATATCCCTGAATTATAAGGAATATACTGTATTATTACTTACATTGGAGAGATTCGCGAGTATCTACACCAGTTTGAGGATTCACCCCACTAGCTTGAGCGCACAGTTTTTTAATTTCCGGTCCATCTAAAATCGCATCGGTAAAATCAGCCCCGGTGATGTCCACATTCTCAAAGATAGAACGTAACATCATCGCATTGGTAAATACAGCATCGGTTAAATCAGCACCTTTAAACTTAGTCAAATAGGCTATACCATCGCTAAAATCTGCACCATGGAGATTTACCCCCTCTAACAAAGAGCCATTGAACACACCGCCGCGGAAATTCGTATTACTAAAATTAGTGTTCTTTAAAACCACATTGGTAAACTCAGTCCCCACCAAATCTTGACCAGAGTAATCTTTAACCTCCACTTCCTCACCCACAGAACGGGTAATACTAGAAGAACTAGCAGCTTGAGCGGAGAGGGGGAAGAAAAACACAAAGGTAACTAAAACCAAACTAGCCAGTAGTTGCCAATACTTAATCATTTTTTTGTTAACAAATCTCAACAATTATATTATTCACTATTACAGCTTACTGACGGTGATTAACCCCAGCTAGCCTGAGCCATAACTATAAAGCATACCCTAGGATATATAATGACCTGCGATCGCATAAATACCTGTGGCTCATCAACAAGACATCACCCCATCCTTAAGGCGAACCCCGTTATATCAACTAGGTGCGGAACTCAAAGCCCGTTTTACCAGCTTTGGCGGTTGGGAAATGCCTGTACAATTTACTGGTATTAGTCAGGAACATGAAGCTGTGAGAACCGCCGCGGGGATGTTCGATATATCCCACATGGGTAAATTCACCCTCCAAGGTAAACACCTAATTAACCAACTTCAGCCCTTAGTACCTTCCGACCTCAACCGACTAAAACCAGGTGAAGCACAATACACAGTCTTACTCAATCCCCAGGGAGGAATTATTGACGACATCATCATATACTATCAAGGTGAGGATAGCACCGGCACACAAAAGGCTGTACTAATTGTCAATGCAGCCACCACAGATAAAGATAAAGCATGGCTATTAGAGCAACTAGACCAAAATCAGGTAGAATTTCAAGACCTGTCACAGTCAAAAGTATTAATTGCCATCCAAGGACCAGAGGCCGTTAAACATCTTCAGACCTTAGTACAAGCAGACCTACAACCTATTAAACCCTTTAGTCATCTCCAAGCAACTCTACTGGGTAAACCCGCCTTTATCGCCCGCACCGGTTACACAGGGGAAGATGGTTTTGAGGTGATGGTAGATGCAGATGAGGGTATAGAATTGTGGCAAAGACTCCATCAAACCGGCGTTACCCCTTGCGGACTAGGTGCTAGAGACACCCTAAGACTAGAAGCAGCCATGGCCCTTTATGGTCAAGACATTGACGACACCACCACCCCCCTAGAAGCGGGTTTAGGGTGGCTAGTTCACCTCGACAGTAAAGATGATTTTATCGGTAGAGAAATTTTAGCACAGCAAAAGGCCCAGGGAGTGCAGAAGCGGTTAATCGGCTTACAAATGTCAGGGCGGAATATTGCGCGCCATGGCTACCCCATTCTATCAGCAGGTCAACTTGTGGGCGAGATTACCAGCGGGACTTTATCCCCCACATTAGGCTATCCTATAGCCTTAGCCTATGTTCCTACTCAATTAACAAAGGTGGGTGAACAGTTAGAAGTAGATATACGTGGTAAGAATTACCGGGGTGTTGTAGTCAAACGTCCGTTTTATCGCTCCCAAAATCGTCTCACTAACTGATAATGTGTTTTGAGTTACTCAATTTAAATTATGGTTATAGCATTTCTTGGTTGAGTAGGTACACCGATAGCTACCGCTTGGGTCAGCCATACCCGACCCCTAAACCAAGGAAAAGGTAACTATGGTAGACCTCATATAATTAGGAAACGCTATCATGACCGACCATAACTGAGGGAACTGTGGGCGCTAACTATTTTGATATGGAAGGAAAAAACTAAAATGTCTTTTGAATATCCGCAGGATTTGAAATACCAGGATACTCATGAATACGTGCGGCTAGATGGAGAAATTGGCACCATTGGTATTACTGAATTTGCTATAGACCAAATGGGTGATGTTGTCTTTTTGGAATTACCAGACATTGGTGACCTAGTAACCAAGGGAGAAACTTTTGGCACCATTGAATCTGTGAAAGCCGTTGAAGACCTCAATTCACCAGTTACCGGTACAGTCATAGAACGCAATGAGATTTTACTAGAGTCTCCCGAAGAAGTAGCAGAAGACCCCTATGGTGAAGCCTGGTTGTTAAAAGTGCGTGTTAATGATCCCGATGAGGTACTGGATGCTTTGAGCGCTGATGAGTACCGCGCCCTGGTAGAAGGGGAGTAGATGAGATATGTAGGGACTTGTCCCTACAGTCTTTGAATATTTGTTGCAAAATATGAAGTAGTTACGTTTGGAGTTCAACTTGTGGTAAGTTACCCACCTATTCCCCAATCCAGCCATGAACCAATAATTAGTGAAATAATTAGTCAAAGCAGTTCAAAGTTAACTAATTTCTCAGAACGGCATATTGGCCCCGACTCCCAAGAAATCCAAGAAATGCTTGAGGTATTGGGTTTAGACACTCTGGATTCACTGATTGATAACACAGTACCCCCCGGTATTCGCCTACAAAAAAAGCTCAAATTACCACCAGCCCAGGGTGAATATACCGCTCTAGCTAAATTAAAACAAATTGCCGCTAAAAATCAGGTGTGGCGTTCATACCTCGGTACTGGATATTATGACTGTATCACCCCCCCGGTGATTCAGCGCAATATTCTAGAAAATCCGGGTTGGTATACAGCTTACACCCCCTATCAGCCAGAAATCGCCCAGGGACGACTGGAAGCCCTGCTCAATTTCCAGACAATGATTATTGACCTCACAGGGTTGGAAATTGCTAACGCTTCCTTACTGGATGAAGCGACCGCAGCAGCAGAAGCCATGAGTCTGAGTTATGGGGTGTGCAAAAATCAAGCCCATGCTTATTTTGTCTCTGACAACTGTCATCCCCAAACTATCGAGGTGTTGAAAACTCGTGCTCAACCCTTGGGGATTGAAATCATTATCGGTGATCATCGCCAAGATTTTACCCAAGGGATTTTTGGGGCTATTCTGCAATATCCTGCTAGTGATGGCACGATTTACGACTACCGCGCTTTTATTCAAAAAGCCCATGCTCAGGGTGCATTGGTGACGGTAGCAGCAGACCCTTTAAGTTTAACCTTATTGACACCACCCGGAGAATTTGGTGCTGATATTGCAGTGGGTAGTACTCAACGTTTAGGTATTCCTATGGGGTTTGGGGGACCCCATGCGGCATACTTCGCTACCAAAGAACAGTATAAGCGCCAGGTTCCGGGGCGCATTGTGGGAGTATCAAAAGATGCTCACGGTCAGCGGGCTTTACGTCTGGCTTTACAAACCCGGGAACAGCATATACGGCGGGAAAAAGCAACTAGTAATATCTGTACTGCCCAGGTGTTATTGGCAGTCATGGCCAGTATGTATGCTGTATATCATGGTGGAGATGGTATTAAAAACATTGCCTGTAGCATTCACCAGTTAACTGTGATTTTAGCTGCAGGACTAAAGCGGCTGGGTTACAGGATTAGTTCTGAATATTTCTTTGATACCCTGCGCGTAGAGTTAGGCGCACAATCACTCACACCAATTCTGCAAGCTTGTCAAGAGAGAAAGATTAATATCCGGGTTTTTGATCCTACATCTGTGGGTATTTCCCTAGATGAAACTACTACCCCAGAAGATTTAATTGATCTGTGGCAGATTTTCGCTCTCAGCGATGACTTACCCTTTACTCTAGAAGATTTAACTTCTGATTCCTATTCTCATCTGTTATTGGAGCGCACCAGCAGTTATCTAACTCATCCGGTGTTTAACCGCTATCACTCCGAAACTGAGTTATTACGTTATCTGCATCAGCTAGAAACCAAGGATTTATCTTTAACTACATCCATGATTCCCTTGGGTTCCTGTACCATGAAACTGAATGCTACCGCAGAGATGATCCCCGTTACTTGGGAGGAGTTCGCTAAGATTCATCCCTTCGCGCCGGTTGCACAAACCAGGGGTTATCAAATCCTCTTTCAGCAACTGGAAACCTGGTTAGCGGAAATTACAGGTTTTGCGGGAATTTCTTTACAACCTAATGCCGGTTCTCAGGGTGAGTATACAGGACTTTTGGTAATTCGTCAATATCACCACAGTCGGGGGGAAGGACACCGTAATATTTGTTTAATTCCTGAGTCCGCCCACGGAACTAATCCCGCCAGTGCGGTGATGTGTGGGATGAAGGTGATCCCAGTTGCTTGTGATGATTTGGGTAATATTGACCTGGATGATTTGCAAACCAAGGCGGCTAAACACGGGGATCAACTGGCGGCTTTAATGGTCACCTATCCTTCCACCCATGGTGTGTTTGAGGAAGGGATTCAGGAAATCTGCGCCATTGTTCACCATCACGGTGGACAAGTGTATATGGATGGGGCGAATATGAATGCCCAAGTGGGTATTTGTCGCCCTGGAGATATTGGGGCGGATGTCTGTCATTTAAATCTGCATAAAACTTTCTGTATTCCTCATGGTGGCGGTGGCCCTGGTATGGGACCGATTGGTGTGGCTCAACATCTTGTTCCTTTCCTCCCTGGACACCCGGTTATACCCTCTGGAGATGCTCAAATTGGGGCGGTGGCTGCTGCGCCCTGGGGTAGTGCTAGTATTTTAGTTATCTCTTGGATGTACATTACTATGATGGGGTCTGAGGGTTTGACCCAGGCGACTAAGGTGGCAATTCTCAATGCTAATTATATCGCCCACCGCTTAAAGTCTTACTATCCGGTGCTGTATAAGGGCAAAAATGATTTTGTCGCCCATGAGTGTATTTTAGATTTACGGGGGGTGAAAAAGTCGGCGCTGATCGAAGTTGATGATATCGCCAAGCGGCTGATTGATTATGGTTTCCATGCGCCTACTGTGTCTTGGCCTGTGGCGGGTACTATGATGGTGGAACCCACAGAAAGCGAATCTCGCGCAGAGTTAGATCGGTTCTGTGAGGCGTTGATTGCTATCCGGGGAGAAATATCTGCTATTGAATCTGGCCAGATGGATCTGCAAGATAATCCGCTCAAAAATGCACCCCATACGGCTTACAGTTTGATTGCGGGAGCTTGGAATCATGGCTATCCCCGTGAACAAGCTGCTTACCCTAGTCCCTGGACTCGTGAATATAAGTTCTGGCCTAGTGTGGGGAGAGTTGACTCGGCTTTTGGCGATCGCCATTTTGTTTGTGCTTGTTTACCTATGGATGCTTATCAGTAAGGTCATGGGTGGTTAATCACCGCTCCTGACTCTCATATCCCCGACTTCTATTCAGATTTATGGCTACTGCATAAAATGACCGTCAGAAGTCGGGGATATCTGTGGGGCTCATATCCCCGACTTCTATTCCAGGTTTAGGGCGGCCAGATTCAAGTCATCTACTCGAATTTAGGTGGGGTGAAAGGCGCACTTCGTTGGGGATTTTTCCTAACTGAAGCAATAGAAATCAATAAAAGCTATGATTGTAATAGTTTTGAACGCCAATACACCGTGATGACTAGGTAGTTGGTCAACGCGGACAATTCAAATTAAGTTAATGTACATCGGGATGACTGGATTCGAACCAGCGGCCCCTTCGTCCCGAACGAAGTGCGCTACCAAGCTGCGCTACATCCCGCCACGACATACACGATACGATTATATCATAATAGTACAACTTTGTTGATATATAATCAATATCTCACCCTAACTCATTGAACTACCCTTTGCTAGGATGAGATTTGTATAACTTCATAAGGGCAGATTGTGACTGTTAAACCAGACTGGTTGCGAGTAAAAGCGCCTCAATGGCAGCGCGTTGGTAACGTTAAAGAAATTTTGCGGGATTTAGCGCTTAACACAGTTTGTGAAGAAGCGTCATGTCCTAATATTGGTGAGTGCTTTCAAGCTGGTACTGCCACATTTTTAATTATGGGTCCGGCTTGTACCCGCGCCTGTCCTTACTGTGATATTGACTTTGAGAAAAAACCCCAACCTCTAGACCCCACAGAACCAGCACGACTAGCAGCAGCTGTGGAGCGGATGAAACTAAATCATGTGGTGATTACTTCGGTCAACCGTGATGATTTACCTGATGGTGGTGCTTCTCAGTTTGTGCTGTGTATTCAAGCGGTGCGGGAACTCTCACCTCAAACCACAATTGAGGTGTTAATTCCTGACTTGTGCGGTAATTGGAATGCTTTAGAAGTGATTTTACAAGCCTCCCCAGAGGTACTCAACCACAACACAGAAACGGTAGAGCGGTTATATCGCCGGGTACGTCCCCAGGGAAACTACCGACGGAGTTTAGAATTATTGGGGCGATCGCGGCAAATAGCCCCCCAAGTATACACCAAATCTGGGATTATGGTGGGTCTGGGTGAAACTGATGGGGAAGTCCGCCAAGTCATGGCAGATTTACGCAGTGTAGATTGTGACATTTTGACCATTGGGCAATATCTCCAACCCAGTCAAAAACACTTACAAGTTAATGACTTTATCACCCCAGAACAATTTGCAGCTTGGCAGGTCTTCGGTGAGGAAATCGGATTTTTACAAGTTGTTTCTTCACCCTTGACAAGAAGCTCATATCATGCAGAGCAAGTCAGAGAACTAATGCAACGCTACCCCCGTTAAGTAAGTGTTGAGTCCTTAAGTAATTGTCAGTGATTATCAAGAGTGGTGCAAAAAACTACCATAGGTATACTGGGTGCTGGTGCTTGGGCTATGGCCTTAGCCAACTTAGCCACGGACAACGGCCATGAGGTGCGTATCTGGTCACGTGGGGGAAAAGTAAGTTTATCAGCAGTTTTACAAAATGCTGACATCATCTTGTCGGCTATCTCCATGACAGGGGTGAGTGAAATAGTGTCTCAAATTGAATTCCTCCCCCTGTCAGCCAAAACAATTTTTGTCACAGCCACCAAAGGACTAGATCCCCAAACTACCTGTACCCCCTCGCAAATTTGGCAAGGAGCATTCCCTGATCATCCAGTAGTTGTTTTGTCAGGGCCAAATTTATCGGCGGAAATTCGCCAATCACTACCAGCAGCAACAGTAGTGGCCAGCAAGAACCAGAAAGCGGCTCAATTGGTGCAACAGGTATTTTCTTCTAGTTGTTTCCGGGTATATACCAATCCTGACCCCATAGGAGTGGAACTAGGGGGAACATTAAAAAATATTATGGCGATCGCAGCGGGTGTATGTGATGGCTTGCATCTGGGAACCAACGCCAAAGCCGCTTTAGTCACCCGTGGACTGACGGAAATGGTTCGCATTGGCCAAAATTGGGGTGCAAAGAGGGAAACATTTTATGGTTTATCAGGTCTAGGAGATTTGTTAGCGACTTGTAACAGTCCCCTCAGTCGTAATTACCAAGTTGGTTACCAGATGGCTGGGGGTAAAACACTAGTAGAAGTTCTGGCAAATTTACCAGGAACAGCCGAAGGTGTGAATACTTGTCAAGTCTTAATCAAACGAGCCCAGGAGCACAGTATTGCTATACCCATTACCGAACAAGTTTATGCCTTACTGCAAGGTGAAGTCACACCCCGACAAGCTTTGGAGGAACTAATGCTACGAGACATAAAGCCAGAGTACAACTGTTAATGCTGCGTAGGATGACAAAGTATCACGAATAGTGTGAGCCTGAATAATCCCTAGAAAAAAAATCATAAAATCGTCAGGATATTCTTTCACCCCGATGTATATATCACTATAGCGATGGTAAACATATGTTTTACAAGTTACCAACTTGTAAAACTAGTTTTACAAGTTACCAACATCACCCTGATAGCGTATCGTGGCATAGGCCATATAGATATCCTGTGTTAAAACCCTCACTAAAATATTCCATGTTTATTTAAAACCTAGATATAGATTTGAATAGCTATTGGTTCAATTGAAACGCTCAACCGATACATCGGTAACAGTGTGAAAAATATCAGTGTGTTGTCTGGATCAGAAGCTTAACTGAAACCTCTACCAGATTAGTTCATGTTGAATCACGCAATAGCACCAGTTCATTAGTTGCGCCATTATCTATTGTTACCTGGAGCCATTGAGACTAGCCATATGCCAGCAATATCTTTTTATGCAGATGAGGCTTCCTACGCTCAGAAGTCTGTCGAGAGTTTGAATACAGAACTGACTATTGATGATGAGTTATCGGCTGATGATATCCAAGAGTTACAAGTAGCAGCAAATGACCCTGCTCACTTGGCGGGGAATACTAACCGTCGGAGTACAGACCTAGTACGTTTATATCTTCAGGAAATTGGGCGAGTACAGCTTCTGGGGCGAGATCAAGAAGTTTCAGAAGCCCAAAAAGTTCAACGTTACTTGCGGATGCGGACTGTACTAGCTAATGCGGCACAGCAAGGGGATCAAGTGATTGTGCCATTTCTCAAGTTAATTGAGGTTCAGGAGCGTCTGACATCTGAACTGGGACACCGCCCATCTTTGGAAAGGTGGGCTAGTACGGCGGGGATGAGCCTACCGGATCTCAAACCTACTTTAGCAAATGGCAAACGTCGCTGGGCAGAAATTGCTCAGTTAACAGTAGAAGAGCTAGAACAAATCAAATCCCAAGGACTCCAAGCCAAGGAACACATGATCAAGGCTAATTTGCGCTTGGTAGTGTCCGTGGCGAAAAAGTATCAAAATCGGGGCTTGGAATTATTGGATTTAGTCCAAGAGGGAACTTTAGGCTTAGAAAGAGCTGTAGAAAAATTTGACCCCACTAAGGGATATCGCTTTAGTACATATGCTTATTGGTGGATTCGTCAGGGAATTACACGGGCGATCGCCACTTATAGCCGCACAATTCGCTTACCTGTTCATATTACAGAAAAGCTGAACAAGATTAAAAAAGCACAACGGAAAATTTCTCAAGAAAAAGGTCGTACAGCCACCTTAGAAGACCTAGCCATTGAGTTAGAAATGACACCAAACCAAGTCAGGGAAGTGTTACTTAAAGTACCACGTTCCGTGTCCATGGAGACGAAGGTAGGCAAAGATAAAGACACCGAATTAGGGGAATTATTGGAAACCGACGGGATTACCCCCGAAGAAATGTTAGTGCGAGAATCTTTACAAAGAGACTTGCATACTTTGTTAGCAGATTTAACTAGCCGTGAACGTGATGTAATACTGATGCGGTTTGGTTTAGCGGATGGTCATCCTTACTCCCTAGCCGAAATTGGTCGCGCTCTGGACTTATCTAGAGAAAGAGTACGTCAAATAGAATCCAAAGCCTTGCAAAAGCTGCGCCAACCGAAACGACGCAACTTTATCCGGGATTATTTAGAGTCCTTAAGTTAGGGTCAAATCTGGAACCGCCTAGGTTCCACAACCAAACAAATCTACCATCTGCTTTCTCCTAGTCATGGCGTAGCGTGGCGGAGGTTCCATAGATTTACCAGGGTTTTTTTAACTATAGCACTACGCATACACCTTAGGACATCATAATTGTGGTTTTAAGGGAAGAGGAAACAGGGAAATGTCCTAACACTTGTGGTTACTGCTATGACTAATTTATAATTTTTGGCAAGAAGAAATATTTATTGCAAATTAATCCCAGAATTTGTTATATTCTCAACTAATAGGCTTTGTTGAGAAAAGAATTAATATGACTGTTTACACATCTTCTTCGCTCAAGGCAGAACTAAATGATAGAGGTTGGCGTTTAACACCCCAACGGGAGACGATTTTACACATTTTCCAAGAACTTCCCCAAGGTGAACATCTCAGTGCTGAGGATCTTTATCATCGACTGGAGAGTGAGGGTCAGGGAATCAGCCTTTCAACAGTCTATCGGACGTTGAAATTGATGGCACGGATGGGGATTTTGCGGGAACTAGAACTGGGAGAAGGACATAAGCATTATGAAATTAACCAACCCTCCCCCCATCATCACCACCATTTAATTTGTGTTAAATGTAACGCGACTATCGAGTTTAAAAACGACTCGATTTTAAAAATAGGTGCAAAAACGGCTCAAAAGGAGGGATTCCACCTGCTAGACTGTCAAATGACAATTCATGCAGTCTGTCCTCAGTGCCAACGGTCTCTTATGCCTTTGTAGCTGTGATAACCTAAAGGTTTCCGCTAGTGATATTACTTAGATTGATGCCGTAAAATGTTTTTGCTTGCTGAAGAGCGCGTTTAGTCTCATCGGACATAACGCCGTTGAGATCACCTCGATAGAAACCCTGTTCTTGTAGTCGCCTTTGAATTTCCAAGACACTGAAATTACCCTGGCGACCGGTGTTAATTAAGCTATATAACTTAGCTCTAGTAGTCGGTCCAGCAATTCCACTGACAGCTAAGTGATTAGCGGCTTGAAACCTACGCACAGCATCATCAGTGTGGGGACCAAAATACCCGCTTGGTGTTGCGTTTAGATATCCGGCTGCGATCAAATGTTGTTGAAGCAGTCTGACAGCCTCACCCCGATTACCCATCCTGAGATTTTCTGGATTAGCTGTTTGTCTGGGTCTGGGAGGGGGTGTTGTTCCTCCACCAACGCCCACAGGGGGCAATTTTTTGATTGTGGACGGGCCAACAATGCCATCAGCATCTAATTTAGAAGCTGTTTGGAATTGTTTGACAGCTTCTTCAGTAACCGGACCAAAGACCCCAGTGGCTTTACCAGAATAGAAACCTGCAACTCGCAGCCTTTCCTGTAAAACCCTGACATCTTCGCCTTGATCACCTCTGTGGAGCAACTGGGGATGACGGCGTTGAGTTGGACTTTTTGCAGTTGTAACTTTTTTTGGTTGCGGTGTTGAGGTTTTTACTGTCTCAAATGGTGTACTAGCAGTAGTCAGAGAGGGAATAGATTCTACATGACTGTTGATGGTGGGTACTACGGTGCTGGTAATAGTTGGTGCGGAGGCTTGGGGATTTACTGCTTGTCTGAGCAAGGTTTCTAATTTTTGCCGTGTCTCTACTCCCAGAACCCCATCAACTACTAAACTTTGAGATGCTTGAAAACGCCGTACAGCATCTTCTGTGGAAAAATCATACACTTGTGTGATCTGCTCTCGGTAAAAGCCTGCTTGTTGCAATTGTCTTTGGAGGTTGGCTACCGAAGGACCTTGATCACCTCGTTGTAGTGCGAAAGCACTGCTGATAGAACTAAGAATAGATACAGCCACAGCTAAGGGTAACAAGTGCTTCCAGGCTCCACCAGAAAGGCGTTTCCAGTCTGGGGCAGATGCTTTCTTGAATAAGACACTCAAGGATGCTAATTCACTGGATGCACTGTTTTCATAGGTATTGGCTAAATATAAATATGCAAGATTGTCCATGTGATATCTCCTAATTTATTTTTCTTCGATGGTTGCTTCTGCTTGATGTACCAGATTTCGCAACTTATCTAATGTCTTGCTGTTTACATCCTGCCATAAACCGCGCTGGTGCGCTTCTAATAATTTATCGGCAATATCACGCATTGCCCAAGGATTTTTATCCTGGATAAATTCACAAACTATAGGGTCTAGTAAATATGCTTGTGTCACCCCCTCATACATATGGTCTTCGACACATTGGGCTGTGGCATCATAGGCAAATAAATAATCTACCGTCGCCGCCATTTCAAAGGCACCTTTGTAACCATGGCGCATCATTCCCGAAATCCATTTGGGGTTAACTACACGGGAACGATACACCCGGGCAATTTCGGCTTTGAGGGTGCGCACTTTTGGTTGAGCGGGATGAGAATGATCACCAAAATAGGTTTGCGGGTTGTTTCCTTGTAGCGATCGCACGGCTGCTGTTAAACCGCCTTGAAATTGGTAATAATCATCAGAGTCGAGTAAGTCATGTTCCCGGTTATCTTGATTGTGTAAAACAATTTGCATTTGTCTTAGGCGTTGCTCAAAGGCTTCTGGTGCCGAAATACCCACTAATTCCCCTTGAGTATCAGGGGAACTACCACTAGTGTAAGCGTAGCAACTCCAGTTAATATAAGCACGGGCTAAGTCTTGCTCATCTATCCAGTTTTGTGATGTCATCAGCCCTTGGAGACCCGCACCATAGGCACCGGGTTGAGAACCAAAAACCCGGTATTGCGATCGCACTCTCGCTGATTCCACTGTTAAGCCTTGTTGCATCCACAACTGAGTATCTTGGCTGACTCGTGCCGCCAGTGGGTTAAAGTCTTCGGGTTCCTTGAGTGCGGCCACTGCGATTACAGCTTGCTCGAATAGGTCAATTAAATTGGGGAAAGCATCCCGAAAAAATCCCGAAATCCGCAAGGTAACATCAACACGGGGACGACCCAAAATGCTCAAGGGTAAGATTTCAAAGTCTACTACACGCCGCGCCGCACTGTCCCAAACAGGACGCACTCCCATTAAAGCTAGGGCTTCGGCGATATCATCGCCCCCGGTGCGCATGGTTGCAGTACCCCACAAGGATAAACCCAAGGTTTGGGGATACTCGCCGTTTTCTTGGGTGTAACATTCAATCAGATTTTCAGCAGCTTTTCTCCCCACATCCCAGGCGCTTTCTGTGGGAATGGCGCGAATATCCACAGAATAAAAGTTTCTCCCGGTGGGTAAAACTTCTGGTCGTCCCCGGGTGGGTGCACCTGAGGGGGCGCTGGGAATATACTTACCATTGAGTCCCTGGAGTAAGTTGGTGATTTCGTCCTTGGTTTGTTCTAAGGCGGGGATGAGTTTAATTTTAATCCAGTCAAGATGGGGGGATGACAGGGGGGGAGCATTCAGGAGTTGTTCTACTAATTGGGCGGCGTGTATTTCCAGAACTTCCACTGCGTCGCCGACGGTGCGACGGGTTTTTGGGGTGATGTTGTGTAAAATGTGCTGATCAATTTCTGATAACTGAGTGTTAAAATCTGTGGTTAGGGGGTCAAACTCTAGTCCCCACTCTGTGGCTAGGTTACGGGTGATACCTATGGAGTAACGGTTAGGGATACGGGCGATCGCGACTATTAAATCTCGCAGTTGTCGCCCTTGGGGACATTGACCGAAAATATGTAAACCGTCGCGAATTTGCGCTTCTTTTAGTTCACACAGATAGCCACCGATGAAGTTTAAAATTACCGATTCAAACTTTAAAATATCGCTTTCTATGGCAATACCTAGCTCTTGGTGGAGATTTTCTTGGATAACTAATTCCCGAATGCGATCGCGAATTGACGGTAAACGCCCAGGATCTAAACTTTCCGCCTCATAATATTCATCCACCAAGTTTTCTAACTGTTGTAGTGCGCCATAAAGTTCTGCTCTGGTCATGGGGGGAGTGAGGTGGTCTAAAATCACCGCTTGGGCCCGACGTTTAGCTTGAGAACCCTCCCCTGGGTCATTGACAATGAAGGGGTAAAAATGGGGAAGTGGTCCGAAAGCTACTTCGGGATAACAATGACTGGATAAGGCGACACTTTTACCGGGTAACCATTCTAAATTGCCATGTTTCCCCACATGAACCACTGCATCTGCGCTGAAAATTTCCCTCACCCAATAATAAAAGGCTAAATAAGCATGAGTGGGTACTAAATCCGGTGCATGATAATTCAAACTAGGGTCAATATCATAACCCCGTGGTGGTTGAATCCCTACAAATATGTTACCCAGTTGGATTCCTGGAATGGGGAAAGAGTCAGGACATCCCCATGTTTGAGTAATTTCTTGCTGTACAGTTGTGGGTAAACTAGCAAAATACTTTTGATAATCGTCACTGTCAACACTTTGCAGCACAGGGCGAAAATCTCTACCTTCTGGGTCATTAGTTACCCCACTAGTTAGAATGTCGATTAATTCATCTCCATTTCTGGGGGGATTCTCTACCACATAACCCGCATTTTGTAAAGCCTTAATTATTTCTACACAACTGGCTGGTGTGTCCAATCCTACGCCATTAGCTAATCTGCCGTTGCGATTGGGGTAATTTGCCAAAATCAGGGCAATACGGCGCTTTTGGGGAGGCTTTGAGCGCAGGTTTACCCAGTTGGCTGCTAGTTGGGCCACAAACTCAATGCGATCGCTCACTGGTTCATAAACCATCACATCTGTTTCTAAGTCAGGATGGCGCTTTTGTACAGTTTTAAAAGAAACAGCGCGGGTAATAATCCGCCCATCTACCTCTGGTAGCGCCACATTCATGGCTATATCCCGGGGGGAAAGTCCTTGTAATTGTGACTCCCACTGCTCCACACCACCACCACTGAGGATAACTTGTAAGACTGGGACATTCAATTTTTGCCAAAGGTCTAGCTGGGGTGCTTCTGCTTCCAACCGCGCCAGAGAAAAGCTCGTAGTATTTAGTAGTACTCCTATTTGCTCTGTATCTTTAGGCTGGAAAAACTCACTTAATTCTCCTTGAACATCAGGATCACGCAATGAGGAAACAAACACTGGTACAGGTTGTAAATTACGTTTTGCCAGGGCTGTACACAAGGCATCAATTACTTTAGTATTACCAGATAGATAATGAGCGCGGTAGAAAAGAATGCCCACTTTAGGTATTGGTGATTTCCTAGTCCCCATTCCCCAGTTATATAACCCAACACGGGGAACTCCTTTAGGTGGTGAGGCTTGGAAAGAAGTATGAAGACAGGTATCACAGATAAATTTTAGAGCGTTAACAATATTTTCTACTCCGCCTTCTCGGAAATACTGTAATACTTGATTAATAACACTTAAAGGCAAAGTAGATTGGGAAATTAATTCTGGGTCTAGACCGTCGTCACCAGGCATTACAATCAGAGTTGTACCTTGACGTTGTACAATTTCTTGCACCACTGCTAAACCATATGCCCAATAGGAACGTCCTCCTAGCAGACGCAAAATAATCACTTGGGCAGATTCTAAAACTTCCTCAGCATAGGAATCTATACTTATTTCTTGCTGTAACTGCAACAGGCTAGCAACCCTGATAGCTGGGAAGTTTGGTGGTAATTGAGTCACTCCTACTGCTAGGGTTTGAATGTCGGTATCAGCGGCGGTAATGAATACAAAAGGAGCGGGAGATTGTTCGATCAAAACTAACCCTTCGGACTGATTCCATCCCCCCGGTGTGGCGCTGATACGATGCATAATCTTGTATTACCCCCCTAAACTGTTGAATATAACACTGTTTTCGCCCGTGCAAGTTATTACATGACATATTAATAGGATGCCAAGAAGTGCATGAATGCCATCAATAAACAGATTTTTCATATCTGACGCACTCTACAAGAGATTTTACACTGTCTTCTGCCACGTAAATTATTACCAGACCATTAAAAATGCTTAGTTCTCCTGATTTGAGTTTTTCTCGAAACTTGCCTTTAGTTGTATTTAATCAGCTGGGGGAATTTTTACAGCAGATGGCTCAAGTCGTCGGAACTGCTGCATTGGTACTCACTGAGTCTGTATTAGTCAGGATTTCTTTACCCCAAGAGTGGCGTAATCAAAGGTTTACGCTGTTGATTTCTCAGGAGTTTAGCGCCCTTTTGGTGGGAACTTTAGCACCGGGGTATGGGGGGGATTGCGCCGCATACAATAGCAATTTGACATTTAATTCTGAGGCGATCGCATTATTTGTCTCCCAGGTACGAGATTTGTTTGAGGGAAATTCTGACACACACCAAAATCTGGAACGCTATCGAGAGCTTGTCAGACCTAATGATGCTCAGACCCAAACTAAATTTACACTGTTGTTATTAGAGTATATCGGCACACAGTCATCCCAGAAGATTATAGATCCTTTAACCCCTACTGATAGCCCGGGATGCGTAGCCATTCCTCAAGTTTATACTTGTCAGCCTGTGGAAGATGCCTTAAAAAAACAGATTTTGCAAGAGCGACTGTTAAATCAGGTGACCACCCAGATTCGCAAAAGCTTAGATTTACCAGTGATTATGGCCACGGCGATCGGTATGGTACGGGAATTTCTGGCACTAGACCGATTAGTAATATATAAATTTCAGGGTTTGAGTGTCAAAACTGATTTACATGGCATAACCATAGATGAAAACCTACCCCCAGGAGAGATGGGGGGTTGTATTGTCTATGAGGAGAGGGCTGAAGGTGCCATTTCGTCGGTGTTGTCTTATCAAGAAAATGACTGCTGGTCTAAGAACTCCACCTGTTTAGCAAAGTATCGCCAAGGATTTACCTTAGTAATTGAGGACGTGGAAAAAACTTATGTCACAGAAGAATGTTTATTGAATTTATTACGAAAATGCCAAGTTAGGGCTAAGTTGGTAGCACCAATTATATTTGAACAGAATCTTTGGGGTCTATTGATTGCTCATCAATGTCATACCCCACGGGAGTGGAGCGAAAGTGATCAAAGTTTACTCACTTCCATAGCGGAACAATTAGCCATTGCTATTCATCAAGCTGAGTTGATGCAATCTTTACAAAAAGCTACCCGCACCCTTACCCAAGAAAAACAAAGTTTAGAACAACGAGTAATTGAGCGGACAAAAGCCCTACGGGAAGCTTTACTAGCTGCAGAAGCTGCTAGTCGCCTCAGAAGCGAATTTCTGGCTACCATCAGCCATGAATTACTCACTCCATTAACCTATGTGATCGGGATGTCTTCCACTTTGTTACGTTGGCCCCTCGGAGAACTGAGTCAACGTCAACGAGATTACCTGCAAACCATCCATGACAGTGGAGAACATTTATTAGAGCTAATTAATGACATCCTGGATTTATCCCAAATTGAAGCTGGTAAAACTGTATTAAATATTACAGATTTTTCCCTAACCCATACCGCCGAAAATTCCCTAGAGTCACTATTAGAAAAAGCTGATAGCCAACAGGTTAATCTTCAACTGGATTTACAAATTGACCCCCAACGGGATCTGTTTACTGCTGATGTACAGCGAGTAGAACAAATTCTCTGGAATTTATTAACCAATGCGATTAAGTTTACCCCAGGAGGTGGTAGTGTTACCTTGCGGATATGGGTAGAAGATCATACTGCTGTCTTTCAAATTGAAGACACTGGAATTGGTATTCCCGAAGAACAATTACCGGTCATGTTTGAGAAATTTCAGCAATTAGATACACCCTATCGCCGGCGCTACGAAGGTACTGGGTTGGGTTTGGCTCTGACTAAACAACTGGTAGAACTCCATCGCGGCCGAATTGAAGTAGAATCTACTGTAGGTGTTGGTTCAATTTTCACAGTATGGATACCAGCCCAGCAACAACGCAATTAATCGGGACTGGGGGAAGAAAAAGATGACAGCAGGGTTACCAAGCAAACGTGTAATAGTAGTTGGTGCTGGTTGGGCGGGTTTGGGTGCTACCTACCAGTTGGCAAAACAAGGGTATGATGTTACACTTTTAGAAGCTGGTGCATATCCTGGGGGTTTAGTTGCAGGTTGGAAAACCACCGCTGGCAAATCTGTAGAAGCAGGAATTCACGGCTTTTGGTATCCTTACAGAAATATTTTTGCTCTGATTAATGAGTTAAAAATTAATCCCTTCACTACCTGGACTCGTTCGGCGCAATATTCCCCAGCGGGGTTAGAAGTTGAATCCCCAATTTTTCAAAATTTACCACGGCTCCCGACGCCTTTGGGTACTTTTATTTACACTCAGTTTCAGAGATTACCCTTAGCTGATCGCCTGAGTGCCTTACCTTTACTTTATTCTCTCATAGATTTTGACAATTCCGACCAGGCTTGGCGGCGTTATGATTTTGTCACAGCGCGGGAATTGTTTAAAGATTTTGGCGTTTCAGCTCGACTTTATCAAGAGGCTTTTGAACCCATGTTATTGGTGGGTTTATTCGCTCCCGGTGAACAGTGTTCCGCTGCTGCTACACTGGGAATGCTGTACTTTTTTATCCTCGCCCATCAAGCTGATTTTGATGTGGTTTGGTGTCGGGGAACGGTGGGGGAAAAAATCTTTCGCCCCTGGGTGGAACAAATTACCCAAGCTGGGGGGAAGGTGTTAGCCCAGCATCCTGTAACTGATATAGTTATAGATAGTCAGAATCGCGCCCAGGGTGTGGTGTGCGGTGATCAGGTGTTTGATGCAGATGCGGTGATTTTTGCTGTGGGTGTAACAGGGATGAAAAAAATTGTCGCCCATAGTCGCAGTTTACAAAGCCGCCCTGAATTTCGGAATTTAAATAATTTAGGCGCTATTGACGTTTTAGCTACCCGGTTATGGTTTGACCGTAAGGTTAATGTTCCCCGTGCTTCTAATGCTTGCTTTGGTTTTGATGAAACCACGGGATGGACGTTTTTTGATTTAAATGCTTTACATGATGAGTATCAGCAGGAACCGGGAACAGTCATAGAAGCTGATTTTTATCATGCTAATCAGTTTCTGTCCATGAGTGATGCAGATATTGTGAATATAGTCAAGGGGTATTTGACAACTTGTGTCCCCGGATTTGGGGAGGCTAAAGTTGTTGATAGTAGTGTCATTCCCTTACCCAATGCGGTTACCCATTTTGCTCCGGGTAGTTATCGTCATATGTTACCCGCTCAGACGAGTTTTGAGAATGTATTTATGAGTGGTGATTGGATTATCAATCGTCACGGTTCTTGGTCCCAGGAAAAGGCTTATGTTACAGGTTTAGAAGCTGCAAATTTGGTGATTTCTTATTTGGGTCAGGGTCAACCTGCCGAGATTATACCTGTAGAAGAGGACGAACCACACATCAAAATGGCGCGATCGCTTCACAAGACTGTGCGGGGTTGGGGTTGGGGTTGACGGTTGACTGCTGACTGGTCAAAAGCAGGAGCCAGGGGTTAAAAACCCCTGTCTCAAAGCTAAAGTCGGATAAATCCGACTGGAATAGATTACCCAGCTACCCCGGAATTACTGTAATACTTTTGCCCTGGGGACTCTGGTCTATTAGGTTAAAACTAGGTTTTTGCCATAAAATTAACCGGATTTCTGTGGCGAATCTTGCTAATTAAATACTAGTGGGAGTATTAACAGTTTTTATTCCCTAGTTATCGTTCCATCATCCTGATATTGAACGAGATTCTTGACGTCACGGTAGTCGCCCTGTCTAAGAACAAAGATATTTAAGCTATTGGTGCCACTCTACGCGAACTTCACTCTGCTATCGATATCCTTTGATATCTAGTTGATTTGATGTTTGTCTTCATAGTTTCGTCAGTGTAACTGTCTATTTAACCTTGTCTTGAGGAGTAATTTCTATGTCACAATCACCGACGATTAGTATCAGCAGTCAGGCGGTAGATGCCTTTCCCAGTGGAAATAGTAACTATGGATTTCGGGTTCGTTACACCTTCACCTTCAGTGAACCTGTCACCGGCTTCACCGCTGAAGATATCACGGTTACCAATGGTACTAAGGGAGCATTTACAACAGTCAGCCCCACGAAATACCAATTGTTAGTAACCACTAATGTACTTGACCGTGATGCCCCTGGTGAAACAGGGTTAGAAGTTTCTGTGCGAGCAGGAGCCGCTTTTAATGTTAATGGAAATCCCAACAGTCCGGCTTCATTGATAGCACCATTAGCCCCGGTAATTAACTTGGTAGCGGCAGATGACAAAGTTAACAGACAAGAAAGGCTTGATGGTTTTAATATCACTGGTACTGGTACACCAGGGGCAGAAATTATGCTCCGGTTCGATAGTGAGCCTAATAGTAAGAGACCCGGGAAACAAGCTACTGTAGGGTCTGATGGCACATGGTCAATTCCTATTACCGCTGATGATGTTCAAGGTTTTGACCCTGGTGAAGAAGGCATCTTTGTCTATCAAAACTTGAATAGAAATGTTAGCCCTCAGAGAAGTAGATTTATCGAGGTTGATACTTTTGCCATCGACAATATAGGCGCTAATATAGTCGGTGCTACTGGTCTACAAAGTCCACAAAGTCCACAAAGTCCACAAAGTCCACAAAGTCCACAAAGTCCACAAAGTCCACAAAGTCCACAAAGTCCACAAAGTAGTGTAACTATCATCGATATCACCGACCCCAACACCGGAACACCTCTACAGGAAACCTTTGATACTGTCTTTAGATTCTCTGTAACGGGTTCAACCCCATCATCTCAGGATCTGCAGATTGTCTTTGGGGACGGTAGAACTCAAAGTATTCTCACTACTCCCGGTAGTGCTTCAGGTCTACCTTTTTTTGGTAGGGAGTCTATCCTTGACGACCTACAGTCATTCCCAATCAGGGTTTCCCCTGAAAATGGTAATATGATGAGGTTCCAATTGCGAGATTTAGCCAATGGCACTATTACCCCCTTAACCATTAGTGGTGTTACAGGGAATAATTTTACTCTGACTGGTGGTAACTTGAAGATTGTTGCTAGTAGTCTGGGCAGTGCGGATAGTATAGAAATCTTAACCAAGAAAATTGAAGTCAATGGTGAGCAACTGGAAGCTATTAACCTGGGTAACCTCGACACTTCTAGAGTGACTGGGGACAGAATCACTGTGAAGGTGGATACTACCCTGTACCGGGAAGCTGCTTTTGATAATCTAGTGGGCTTCTACTTGGCAGACAAAACTACAGGGGCAGTGGTTGACAGGCTAACTGGTGACAGTATAGCTGGACTAGGCGATCGCAATGCATATCTGAGTGCGGTGCGTAACAATGCGGTGCTGACTCGCAGCGTTACCAATAACCAAATTATAGACTTAAGCAGCACCTTTCAAGTCAATTCTAGTCTTGACTTGTCAGACTATGTCCTGCTACCATTCTTATTCGCGAATGGTGACCTCAACTCAGTGAGACCTGACTTTAGTAACCTATTTGTCGCCGGTAATAGCAACCAGATCCGCTTGTTGGGTAACAATGTCTTCGGCTTTGAGGACCTAGCCGGCGGCGGTGACTTCGACTTTGATGATGTAGTCGTCCAGTTTCGAGGACTAAGCGTGGTATAAACTCGCAATTCGTGAGGGAAGGTCTACGCATACCTGTTTTGAGGTAAACGTAAACATATTACTCATAGGGATGTAGAAACCCATCTGACTACGTTGAAAATGGGGTAGTTCATTTAAATCTTGAGAGGCGATCGCAATATCCCCAACCGGGAGTAAAGTCTCAAGATTGGAGTAGGGAAAAATGCCCAACAAACACTTAGTATTAATTGGTGGTGGACATAGCCATGCTATCGTGTTGAAAAACTTTGCCCACCATCCTTTAGCAGGAGTTGATTTAACATTAATTACCCCAGATATTTATACCCCTTACTCCGGTATGTTACCCGGTCATATTGCCGGCTTTTATACCTACCAAGAGTGTCACATCGACTTACAAAAATTAACTAACTTTGCTGATGCACAGTTATGTATTGATAGAGCGGTGGGACTAGACTTGAAAAACCGTAGGGTGATTTGTGCTACAAGTCCACCAGTAAACTTTGATATCCTATCTATTGACATTGGCAGCACCCCAGCTACAATATCTGTACCAGGTGCCGCTGAATATGCGATTGCTGCTAAACCAGTACCAAAATTGTTAGAACATTGGTATGGGCTATTAGAACGTGTAGCTAAAAACCCTGAACAACCCGTAAGTATAGCTGTTGTCGGTGGTGGTGCGGGGGGTGTGGAGTTAGTACTATCCATGGAAACTCATTTACAGAGAATTAGATCACAAAATCAGGGTTTGACAATTGATTTATTCGGGCGTCAGGAGCAACTGTTACCCAATTATCCCCAATCAGTGCAAGGTCAATTGCAGCAGATTGTAACTCAACGGGGGATAAATTTACATCTAGGGGAAACCGTGGCGGAAATTGCACCCCAACAGAGCAATGGGGAAACACCGGCAATGTTCCAGGTAAAATGTGTATCTGGGTTATTGGTAGAGTCCCAAAAAGTATTTTGGGTTACCCAAGCATCAGCACCCCCATGGATAAAAACCACAGGACTAGGTACAGATCAGCAAGGATTTATTTTAGTAGGAGATACTTTACAAAGTCAAACTCACCCAGAGGTATTTGCTGCGGGGGATATTGCGACGATGGTAAATCACCCCTGTCCTAAAGCTGGAGTATTTGCGGTACGCCAGGGTAAACCATTGTTTGAGAATTTACAAAGAATATTATCAGGTAAGTCTGTCAAAGTCTATAGACCACAGCCAGAATATTTAAGTTTAATCGGGACTGGGGACAAACGAGCGATCGCCACTAGAGGCGCTTTGACTTCATCTCCTCACCGGGTTTTCTGGTGTGGGAAAGACTGGATTGACCGCCGCTTCATGGTACAATTCACGGGCTAGGTGATCTAGGAAACTGGCGATGAAATGGTTTTATGAATCAAATAGTTTGGATAGCCAGACACGCTAACCGTCTGGATTTCGTTCACCCTGACTGGTTTCTCACAGCAGTCAGACGTTATGACCCGCCTTTGTCTGAAGATGGGATAGTGCAAACTCAGCAGTTAGCTCAACGTCTGCAAACAGAAACCATTACTCATATTTTCGCTTCCCCATTTCTGCGCACTGTACAAACAGCCAACGCCGTGGCAGAAGTTTTAAATTTAAGGATTAAACTAGAAACAGGTTTGAGTGAGTGGTTAAATCCCCACTGGATGACCGAAGCACCGGAAATACACTCAATTTCTGAGTTAAAGGCACTATTCCCCAGAATAGATTCTGATTATACACCAGTTGTCAGCCCTGAATATCCAGAAACTGAGGTCCAAGTACAAGAGCGTTCTGGAAAAACTGCCCAATTGTTGGCTAGTGAATGCTATCCTGAAAATATCTTGCTGGTAGGACATAGTGCATCTGTACAGGGTGCTGCAATGGGGTTAGTAGGGGACATTGCTAAAACAGAAGTCACGGCTTCTTTATGTTCCTTAGTGAAAATCCTGCGCCAGGGACCTGAATGGTTGCTAGAACTAAAAGGAGATACTTCCCACTTGATGGATATAGAGGATTTTCCTTCGTGCATTGGTTGATACGCCCTCTCTTAAAGAGTGTATTTGTTAATGAATGTTAGCAAAAAAGTATCGGAAGTGGTTCGATTTGCTCAAATCCTGAATGAGGATTTTTGACTGCACAGACAAATTAATTAATTCCCATCCTCAATTCTATGACTTTGTTACTAGCAGGAGATATTGGCGGCACTAAAACTATTTTGCGGTTGGTGGACGCTGAAAATTTACATACCATTGCACAGAAAACTTACCCTAGTGGAGATTTTCCCGACTTAGTCCCCTTAGTCCAGCAGTTCCTCCTTCAGCTTCATACCCCCACACCCCAAAAAGCTTGTTTTGCGATCGCCGGACCAGTGGTAGATAATACAGCCAAGCTGACTAACTTAACTTGGTTTCTCGATACTCCCCGTTTAAAACAAGAATTAGGCATTGATTCCATGTGCTTAATTAACGATTTTGCCGCTGTGGGTTACGGTATTTTCGGATTAAGTAAAACAGATTTGCTCACCTTGCAAGTTGGGAAACACAAACTAGAAGCACCCATTGCTGTTATTGGTGCTGGTACTGGTTTAGGACAAGGGTTTTTAATTAAACAGGGGAACTATTATCAGGTGTTTCCCTCAGAAGGTGGACACGGGGATTTTGCCCCCCGCAATGAGTTAGAATTTCAGCTGTTGAAATATCTACTGGATAAACATGATATTCAACGGGTGTCTGTAGAAAGGGTAGTTTCCGGACAGGGTATAGTGGCAATTTACCAATTTTTACGCGATCGCCAAGTATACAGCGAATCACCAGAAATTGCGGAAATTGTCAGAACCTGGGAAAGAGAAGCCGGACAGATGGAAAAAAGCGTTGACCCCGGGGCGGTCATTGGTGGCGCTGCAGTCCAAGGGAGCGATCGCCTGTCGGTGGAAGCCCTAAAATTATTTGTGGATATTTACGGCGCTGAAGCGGGTAATCTAGCCCTAAAATTACTCCCCTATGGTGGTTTATATATTGCAGGTGGAATCGCGCCTAAAATTCTCCCCCTCCTGAAAAACGGCAATTTTCTGTTAAACTTCAGCGAAAAAGGGCGGATGCGTTCCATCCTGGAAGATATACCCGTACATATTATTCTTAACCAAGAAGTAGGTCTAATTGGTGCGGCTTTACGTGCAGCTAGATTGTAAAAAACTGGTAAATTACGGATAACCCACTAATTAGCGCTGATAAATTTACCAAGCATGATTAAACGTCGCCAAATTCTCAACACAGCTGCGATCGCCGCTGGGACTGCGGTAACATTAGCTGCATGTAGTCGTAGCCAAACCGCAGCCAACATCCAAACCAGTCAGCCCAATATTCGGTGGAAAATGGCTACCAGTTGGCCGAAATCTCTAATTATATTTACCGGTGCAGATATAATTTCTAAGCGAGTTAAAGAAATGACCAACGGGCGTTTTACCATTACACCCTTTGCTGCGGGGGAGCTAGTACCGGGGTTACAAGTCATGGACGCAGTGCAAACCGGAACAGTAGAGTGTGGACATACAGCCAGTTATTATTATACCGGCAAGAACCCAGCCTTAGCCTTTGGCACTACCATACCCTTCGGCCTCAACGCCCAACAACAGAACTCCTGGCTGTATCATGGGGGGGGACTGGAAACCATACAAAAAATTTACAGCGACTTCAACATTATCAACTTTCCCGCCGGTAACAGCGGGACCCAAATGGGGGGATGGTTTAAACGACAAATTAACACCGTGGCCGACCTCCAAGGCTTAAAAATGCGTATTCCCGGAATTGGTGGTCAAATCATGTCTCGTATGGGTGTCAACGTACAAGTATTACCAGCGGGGGAAATTTTCCTAGCACTGGATCGGGGCGCCATTGATGCAGCTGAGTGGGTCGGTCCCTACGATGATGAAAAACTGGGTTTACACAAAGCTGCCGAATTTTACTATTATCCTGGTTGGTCGGAACCAGGACCGACATTAGATGTTTTAGTTAACCGTACTGCTTGGAATAAATTACCCCCGGAATACCAAGCCATCCTCAAGACAGCAGCTTATGAAGCCAACATGAATATGCTCTCTGAGTATGACGCTTTAAATAGTCAAGCATTAGCCAGACTCACCGCAGGGGGGACTAAATTAGTTCCCTTCAGTCGGGAAATTATGCAAGCATCTCAAACAGCCTCCTTTGAGTTCCTAGAAGAAAATGCTAGTCAGGACAACACCTTTAAAGAAGTTTACCAACAGTGGAAAGGGTTCCGTCAGCAAGTTTTTGACTGGAACCGTGTCAATGAATTGAGTTATGCTAATTTCTCAATGAGTTGATCAATTAGCTTCCTAAATTCGGTAAAAAACTCACAATCCCCGGAAAAGCAATTATTAACACCAAAACTAGCATTTGCAGCAAAATAAAGGGGATAGCGCCCCGATAAATATCAGATGTGGTGACTTCTGGGGGGGCGACACCACGCAGATAGAACAATGCAAAACCAAAGGGCGGTGTGAGAAAGGAAGTTTGCAGATTTGCGCCTAAAATCACACCGTACCAAATCAAATCAATACCTAACTGTTGAGCTACGGGGACAAATAGGGGGACAACAATAAAAGCAATCTCGAAAAAGTCAATAAAAAAGCCGAGAATAAATACTGTGACCATGCTGACAATCAAAAACCCCGTAGTCCCACCGGGAAGATTAGCTAGGAGATCAAACATAAATTGATCCCCATTCAACCCCCGGAACACTAGACTAAAGGCTGTGGAACCCAATAAGATAAAAATTACCATGGTGGTAATTTTTAAAGTGGCATCGCAAACCTGACCCACAGATGGTAAATTTAGCTGACCGTTAGCAGCAGCAAGTGCGATCGCACCTAGACAACCTACAGCACCGGCTTCTGTAGGGGTAGCAAAGCCAAAAAAGATACTACCCAATACCAAGAAAATCAGAACCAACGGCGGTAGCATGACCTGAAATATCCGTTTTCCCAAGGCTTTACCACCAATGTTGCGCACCTCCGCCGGTAAAGCTGGCGCTAAATCTGGCTTTAAAAATGCCACAATCAGCACATGTAAAGCAAAAGCACCGGACATCATTAAACCGGGAATCAAGGAACCGATAAATAAATCACCTACAGAAACCCCTAACTGGTCACCCAGCACCACCAACACCACGCTAGGGGGGATAATTTGCCCCAGAGTCCCCGATGCCGCAATTACACCAGTGGCTAATTCCTTATTATACCCATAACGCAGCATAATGGGTAGGGAAATTAACCCCATAGCCACCACCGTTGCAGCCACCACACCAGTAGTTGCTGCCAACAGCGCCCCCACTAACACCACAGCTAAAGCCAGTCCCCCCCGTAACCGTCCTAATACAATCCCCATAGTTTCTAACAGGTTCTCAGCTATGCCAGATTTCTCCAGCATTGACCCCATAAAGATAAAATAGGGGATAGCTAACAGGGTATAATTAGCCATGATGCCAAAAATCCGCTGTGGCATGGCAGTTAAAAATATCGGGTCAAATACACCCAGGACAATTCCCAGTATGCCAAATATGATTGATACCCCACCCAGAGAAAAAGCTACGGGATATCCCAGGGATAACAGCACCAAAGCCCCCGCAAACATAGCAGGCCCTAGCCATTCATAATCTAGTGTCATGATTTTCCTCCGGGGATATGGCGATCGCTATCGACTCTACCTTGAAGAATGGCCAAGTTTTTAATTACCTGAGAAATTCCCTGAACAATTAACAACACAAAGGAGACAATAATCATGGTTTTGATGGGGTAGCGGGGTAAACCATCAGGGTCTGGGGATGTTTCCCAAATTTCCCAGGAAGCCAGGATACTACCCCAAGAAAAAAATATCACCATCAGAGAAAATGGAATTAAAAATAACAATGTCCCCAGTAAATCTGCTAGTGCTTTCTGCCGGTGACTCCAATTGTTGTAAAACACATCCACTCGGACGTGTTCATTATGCTTTAAGGCGTAACCTGCACCCCAGAGGAAAATTAAATCAAAAATATACCATTGGGCTTCTATGTAAGCATTAGAAGTTAAATTAATGCCAATCAACCGCCCTAAGTATCGCCCTAAAACATTCCATGCGCCAAGTATGACCATGACTAGCACCAGTCCACTGGTTAATTTGCCAATGCGCTCAGTACAGATATCAATGATTTTGGCTATCCTTAATAGTTTTTCCAATGATTATCTCATCCTCTTTAAACTTGCTATCCTAGTGACTAATCTTATGATTTTTCCCGCACAATAGCATCACGTAACGTAAGCCATAGGCACAAAAAAGACCATCATAGGTATAGGTAAGCTAGGGCTGTGTTTTGATGGAGTGGGATTGAGCCGACTGGTGCGATGAGATAGGGTTTTTTAAACCATACAACCCAGGGTAACCATAAAAATGAACTTTTTTGATAAATTACAAGCTAGTATATTCCAAAATCAAAGTTTACTATTTGTAAGTCTTGATCCAAATCCAGAACTCCTACCAGCACATTATAAATCTGAGGATATCATTGCTGATTTACATAATTGGTTAGAATCGATTATCCGCGAAACTGCTGATTGTGTCTGTGCTTATAAACCAACTTTAGGATTTTATGAAGCCTTGGGTGTTCCAGGTTTAGAACTGCTAGAAAAAACTTTAGCAGCTATTCCTAGTCATATCCCCATTATCTTAGATGCTAAACATAGTGATTTAAATACCAGCACTGTGTTTGCTCGCAGGGTATTTACACAATTGAATGTGGATGCTGTTACCCTCAGTCCTTATACAGGACAAGACCATGTAGCACCGTTTTTAGTTTACCTTGATCAAGCAGTATTTATTTTATGCTGCACTTCTAATGTGGGAGCAGAAGCTTTACAAAAATATCCTACAGAAGAATTACCTCTATATTTACAGGTAGTCAAGGAGTCTAGGAATTGGGGAACTCCAGAACAATTAGGTTTGGAGGTGGGGACGACAAACCCTGAGATTTTAACTCGGATTCGGTCAGTTGCGCCGGAAAGGTTGATTATGGCCCGGAGTATTTGGGCTGGGGGAAGTAATATCAATATCAAGGAAATTTTAGCAGCTGGGTTAAATAGTCACGGTGATGGGTTATTGATTCCTGTTCCTCAAGATATGTTCACTCAACCCAAATTAGCTGATCATATCCAGTCCTTACGTGCAGAGATTAATCAAGCTAAAAGTGAAATTTTCTCTGATACTTCTACCTGTGCTGTGTGGTTACCTGATGTTTCTGTTGTCAATCTCCACCCCCAACAAGACTTGATTTTAAAACTTTATGATGTCGGCTGCATCATGTTTGGTAGTTTTGTACAAGCATCGGGAGCCACTTTTCCTTACTACATTGACTTACGGAAAATTATTTCCAATCCCCAGGTTTTTAATCAGGTTCTCACTGCTTATGAGAAAATTTTAAATTCTCTTGAGTTTGACAGATTAGCAGGTATTCCCTACGGTTCTTTACCCACTGCTACGGGTTTATCTTTGCGTTTACATTGTCCCCTAATTTTCCCGCGCAAGGAAGTCAAAGCACACGGAACTCGCAGGTTAATTGAGGGGAATTTTGATCCTGGTGAGACTGTGGCGGTGGTTGATGATATTCTGATCACGGGCAAAAGTGTGATGGAAGGTGCCGAAAAGTTAAAATCAGCAGGATTGAATGTTAAGGATATTGTCGTATTAATTGACCATGAACAAGGTGTAAAGGCGAGATTACTAGATCATGGTTATCAAGCTCATTCTGTGTTTACACTGACGGAAATTACAGAAACACTGTATCAGTGTGGGCGAATTAACCAGGAGCAATTTTTAGCCTTTCACGAAAGTCAAGGTTAGCAGTATTCATGCTTACATAACCACAGTTTCAGATCCCGGAATTTCTGGTTTGCAATTCCCAGGATCTACTCTTGTGGGGAATTGTGGGTGCTCACCTACCTGAACCTCGCTCTAGAAATTGATCTGATTTTGAATAGCTATGAGCAGAAATCAGCAGCAGTAGGAGAATTACAGTTTTATTCAGCATGATTGATATAACTTCTCAGGTATTCACCTTGAAATTTACATAACTCCCGCCAAATTTGATTCACCCCTAGGTGTGAATCTGTCTGCCAAAATGCTCAATTGAAGAGCAATCGTTGTAGAATTATTCCTTGAAATACAGGAGGGCAAAACCGATGACCCGTGTCATCATTGTGCGCCATGGACAAAGCAGCTATAACATCGAGCGCCGCATCCAAGGACGTACTGACGTGTCAAGATTAACAGAGAAAGGGTGTGCAGATGCTAGTAAGGTAGGAAAAGCCCTCAGTAATATTCCTTTTAGTGCTATTTATACTAGTCCTCTCCAGCGGGCTAAAAAAACAGCTGAGATTATATACAGTGAGTTGGTAACAGACTCTACAAAGTCTGTAACTCCCCAAGTTGCTGATAACCTGATGGAAATTGATCTACCTTTATGGGCAGAAATGCTCAGTGCTGATGTCAAAGAAAAGTTTACTGAAGACTATCGCACCTGGAAACAACGCCCCCATGAATTGCGGATGTTGCTCAAGGATGGGACAACGGAACATTTTCCTGTCCTGTCTATCTATGAACAAGCGCGGTTATTTTGGCAGGAAATTCTACCCCGTCATCAAGGTGAAACTATCCTCATAGTCGCCCATAATGGCATTAATCGGGCTTTGATTAGTACAGCTTTGGGTATTTCCCCCAGTCGTTACCATAGCTTACAGCAATCTAACTGTTGTATTAGCGTCCTGAATTTTGCTGGTGGTTTAGGGGAACCGGTGCAATTAGAATCTCTGAATCAGACCCAACACTTAGGGGAAACTTTACCCTCTTTGCGACCGGGACATCAGGGAGTCCGTTTGTTGTTGGTACGTCATGGGGAGACGGAATGGAATCGCCAAACTAGATTCCAAGGGCAAATAGATATCCCCCTCAATGATAATGGTAGACAACAAGCCCAAATCGCCGGAGAATTTCTCAAAGATGTGGTGATTGATTTTGCTGTTAGTAGCTCTATGCTCCGCCCCAAGGAAACAGCAGAATTGATATTGAACCACCATCCTAGTATAAACTTAGATTTACAAGATGGTTTGAGAGAAATCAGTCACGGACTGTGGGAAGGTAAATTAGAAACAGAGATAGAGCAAGAATTCCCCGGAGAATTGCAGCGCTGGCGACTAGTACCCGCCCAGGTACAAATGCCAAAAGGGGAAAACCTAGAGCAAGTTTGGCAGCGTAGTGTGGCATCTTGGCAAGGAATTATACAAGATGCCCTCACGAAACAACTCAAAACCGGTTTGGTGGTAGCCCACGATGCTACTAATAAAACTTTGCTGTGTCACGTTCTCGGTTTATCGGCTGATAATTTCTGGAACTTCCGCCAAGGTAATGGCGCTGTAAGTGTAATTGACTATCCATCTGGTCTGGATGGGTTACCAGTGCTACAAGCAATGAATATTACCAGCCACTTAAGTGGAGGGGTACTAGATAAAACTGCGGCTGGAGCTTTGTAAAAAACAAGTCTTTTGACCAGAAAGGACTATGGTGGTTAAAACCACCAATTCGCCTCCCTCTCAGGGCTAAAGCTGCTGATTTTCCCGCTTACCACCATATTTTTATGACAGAACTGCTAAAAAAAGTAAGGGTAATTAATCCTAATTTAAAATCTGACGAGATAGCTGATGTACTCATAGCTGATGGTAAGGTCGCCGCGATCGCCCCGGATATTTCTGATATTCCTGCTGACACTACTATTCAAGATTGTCAGGGATTAATTCTGGGCACAGGATTAGTAGATTTGTATAGTCACTGTAGTCAACCGGGATTTGAACAGCGAGAAACTCTCTCATCTATGTTACAAGCTGCAGCAGCGGGAGGGTTTACCAGAATTACTATTCTCCCAGATACATCTCCAGTTGTTGACCATCCGGCTATGGTAACACAGTTGCAGCAAACCCCACCCCCTCACCCCCACCCCCGGAAACAGGAGGGGGAGTTAAAGTTACACCCTCAAGTTTACGTTTGGGGAGCTATCAGCCTAGATTTAGCGGGGAAGCAATTGACGGAATTAGCAGATTTAGCTGCTGCTGGGGTCGCGGGTTTTACAGATGGTCAGCCTTGGGATAATTTAGGGTTTGTACACCGAGTCCTGGAGTATCTCCAACCCTGGGGTAAACCGGTGGCTTTTTCCCCTGGCGATCGCCTATTATCCGGTCATGGGGTGATGCGCGAAGGTGTCCCGGCCCTGCGTTTCGGTTTACCCCCTGTACCAGCGAGCGCGGAAACTACCGCCCTGGCTGCTTTGTTAGAATTGGTCGCCGCTACAGCTACACCAGTACACATTATGCGGGTTTCTACCGCTCGCAGTGTGGAACTCATCGCCACCGCTAAGGCTGGGGGTTTACCCATCACCGCTAGCACTACTTGGATGCACTTATTACTTGACACGACGGCAATAGCCAGTTATAATACAAGCCTAAGGCTAGAACCACCTTTAGGTAACCCCAGTGATGTAAAAGCCTTACAGGCAGGGGTTAAAAATGGTGTGATAGATGCGATCGCCATAGACCATGCACCTTACACCTATGAGGAAAAAATGCAAGCCTTCGCCTCCTCACCTCCAGGGGCGATGGGTTACGAGTTAGCATTACCCCTACTCTGGCAGAATTTAGTCGCAACTGGTAAATTTACGGCTTTAGAATTATGGGGCGCTCTCAGCACTCACCCAGCAGAATGTTTACAACAGCAACCCAGTACAATTACCACCGGTGCAAAGGCGGAACTGATTTTATTTGACCCCCAGGAAACCTGGAAGGTTGAACCCCAGAACCTCTATACACTCTCTAGTAATACACCTTGGCTAGGAAAACAACTTCAGGGACGGGTTGTAAAAGTTTGGCATCCCTAATAGGGATTATGGATAAGTTTACTCTACGGGGATATATGGAGTTGGGTGGTGTAATTTCTTTAATTACTGTTAGGTATGGTGGGTGATGACGACAGGAAGCGAAAAAAAAACTTTTTTTTTCGCCCTAGTTATTTTCACTGATAGAGATTTATAGGTAATTGTAAATTATATCACTGTTAAGATTTGGGTTGAGGGAAATTTGGATAGAAATTCTAAATGATTGTGACTACATAAAATAAGGAGAATAGAATGAGAAAATATATCATTTTTGGGGTTGTGAATTTGAGAAAATAAGAAAATATATCATTTTTGTGGTGAGGGGGGTTATGAGTAGTTGTGAGGAGAGAATTTAGATAGTGGTCTAGGGTAGTTAGTATTTGAATGTTTAATTTTAACAGGGATTATCAGTAATTGTGACTAAGTGTAAAATCCCCACCTAGTCAATAGGTGGGGTGGGTGGGAATGACTGATAGGGATTATGGGTAGTTGTGACTGTTTATTATGTGTCGTTCAACTAATCACATTTTGATTGATCCCCCCAACCCCCCTTAAAAAGGGGGGCTAAATTCTTTAAAGTCCTCCTTGAAAAGGGTGATAGTGTTGAAAATGTTGGTAACAAGTTTGAATCCCTGATAGGGATTATAGGTAGTTGTGACGATCTGCATGATTCGGAGCAACACGGAAGTTTGAATCGCGATCGGTTGACTGGTGACTGGTGACTGGTGACTGTTGACTGTCCTTGTGGATTGGGATTGCTGATACAAAATTTGAGCAATTAATGACTCTATTATTAATAGACAATGAACTTTATCTGGGTAAAACGCAAAAGATGTTGAGAATTTTCTCAATAAAATTGCTCAGGAAAAAAACATTGATGTGCAAATCTTAGTCAATGAATGGTTGAGAAATAATATTAAGTTAATTGAAAGTATTCAGTAAAAGGGAACTGACAAGTCAGCGCTTGCGCGATCGCATTCCCCAAATCCCCAAATAGCGATACCTTATAATTACCGTTATGTTGATTTTAACAGTGTTAGCAGGTGATGACACACTGGTAAGTTACTGGTATAGGTACTTTAATAATTCTTGACAATTACCTTTATACCTGACAAGTATTGGGTAACACGTCATTATATAATGTCTCCAAGACTAAATTAACTACCAGTGGTAACCTAAGATGAACGAGCCACAACCAGGGAAATTTGATCTAGTACTAGGTGGTACTGGTAACGCTCCAGAAAATGCCCTGGTCTTAGGGGGAATCCAAGGGGCGCAGCAGAGATATAAGAACCCTGACCCCAATGTGAGGATAAATGCCATATCCCAAGCGCTCAACTATGGGGAGGATGGGGTTAAATTACTTCTCCAAGCTTTAACTACAGATGAATCAGATGATGTCAAGTATGTCGCTTATAATCTCCTGCGATCTAAAGACAATAAGTCTATTCAGGTTATTGATGCTTTACAATCTTATGAACTATCTTCGGCGCAGCAGAGATATAAGAACCCTAACCCCAATGTGAGAATAAATGCGATATCCCAAGCCCTCAACTATGGGGACGATGGGGTTAAATTACTTCTCCAAGCTTTAACTACAGACGAATCAAACGATGTCAAGGATGAGGCTTATAATATTTTGCAATCTGGAAGCAATAAGTCTATCCAGGTCATTGATGCTTTAAAAGCTTATAAACTATCTTCTTGGCGGGAAATTGCCACACTCACAGGACATTCAAAAGGGATTAGTTCAGTAGCCTTCAGCCCATATGGTAAAACCTTAGCTTCTGGGAGTGGGGATAAAACCATCAAACTTTGGGATGTCGCCACCCATAGAGAAATCGCCACACTCAAAGGACATTCAGAAGGGATTAGTTCAGTAGCCTTCAGCCCATATGGTAAAACCTTAGCTTCTGGGAGTAGGGATAAAACCATCAAACTGTGGAATGTAGGCACTCGTCGGTCAATCGCCACACTCACTGGACATTCAGATTTGGTTTTTTCAGTAGCCTTCAGCCCGGATGGTAAAACCTTAGCTTCTGGGAGTGGGGATCACACCATAAAACTGTGGGATGTCCCCACCCGTCGGTCAATCGCCACCCTCACCGGACATTCAAGTTGGGTTGATTCAGTAGCCTTTAGCCCGGATTATAAAACCTTAGCTTCACATTCAAGTTGGGTTCGTTCAGTAGCCTTCAGCCCGGATGGTAAAACCTTAGCTTCTGGGAGTGGGGATCACACCATAAAACTGTGGGATGTAGCCACCCAAGAGAGAATCGCCACCCTCACTGGACATGAACATTGGGTTAATTCAGTAGCCTTCAGCCCAGATGGTAAAACCTTAGCTTCTGGGAGTATGGATTGGCACCCGGATGGTAAATGGATAAGTATTGGGAGTATGGATAACACCATAAAACTGTGGGATGTCGCCACGGGAGGGGAAATCGCCACTCTCAGGGGACATTCAGGTTATGTTTTGTCAGTAGCCTTCAGCCCGGATGGTAAAACCTTAGCTTCTGGGAGTTGGGATAAAACCATAAAACTGTGGGATGTCGCCACAAGGCGGGAAATCGCCACCCTCACCGAACATTATGGTTGGGTTTATTCAGTAGCCTTTAGCCCGGATGGTCGTACCTTAGCATCTGGGAGTGGGGATGAAACCATCAAACTGTGGCAAAGGCGTTATTAATCCACACCCAGATTATTTACTGTAATTTCCTGACCTTCCTGTAACTCACTTTCCAGGGTTCTGACGATTAACTTCCGATCAGTAGCGAACTGCTTGCAGCAGCGCTTCGCGATCGCTCAAAAATAATCAAGAAATCAGGTTAAAATGCCCGAAACTCATAGATAATATTTGGTTGATTCTGTCAATGCGTAAGTCCTAATATAATAGGGTGATATCAAGTATTGAATTGAGACTGTTGCCGACGCGAAAACCAAGCAATGATGGTGGTAGTCTTTTTCAGAAATTTAATTGGAACACAATCGCGTCTGGCTAAGGCGTGTAAGTCTACACCAGGGATAACCGCTCCCATACCCCCTTTGAAGTAGAAGGTAAAGTCTAGCTTTGTCTAGGTTTTATATAGCAGCTATTAATTAAAGTGTCCTTTCCCCGGATATTGAAGGAGACAGCGATCGCTTACTACCCAAAGGCGATCGCTTTAATTTCTTCTTGTATCCTCATTTTTAATACTAATTCCTGGTAAAACCGTGTAACTTCTGGCATAAATATCACTATAGCAATCCTAAATGATTCATGAACAATTTCTGTTCCCTGTTTCGGTGTTCCCTGTTCCCTTTCCTCACTGATAATTTCTCAAGTCAAATAGGATGACTATATAAAACTGAGATTAAATGAGATTAAAATTTATTATGGCTTCTTTCAAGGATAAAAACTAATGTCAGATCATAATTTTCCCAAATAAATGTGTAAACTTAAAGAGTTTACGTATGATCAAAATTTTATGACTCGCTGGTTTAATATTGCAGGTCCATGTTCAAACGATATCCACTATGTTCTATCTCCCACAGTCAGATTACCAGACTTAGAGGCGTTAATTCAACAACGTAGTTATTTTGTCCTACACGCACCACGACAAACAGGGAAAACCACCGCCATGTTATCCCTAGCAAAACAACT
>NZ_JAQMTM010000010.1:0-31372 GCF_028331085.1 Anabaena sp. CS-542/02 | reverse complement strand
CGGTAGTCTTTCTTGTAAATCTTAACTTGAGAAATATCGCGTCTGGCTAAGGCGTGCAAGTCTACTGAGGGATAACCGCTCCCATGCTCCCGTTGAAGTAGAAAGTAAAGTCTAGCTTTGTCTAGGTTTTATATAGCAGAACATTAGAAATTATAAATATGTCACCAGACAATTCATGCAGTTTTAATTAAAATGGCACAACATCAGAAGTCAACAGTCGTGATTACTGGCGCTTCCTCTGGGGTGGGTTTGCAAGCCGCGAGAGCGCTTTCCCAAAGGGGATGGTATGTAGTGATGGCCTGTCGGGATTTATCCAAGGCGGAAAATGCTGCTAAGTCTTTGGGAATGGAGCCGGACAGCTACACAGTCATGCATATTGACTTAGCCTCTTTAGATAGTGTTCGGGAATTTGTCAAGGAATTTCGCGCCAGTGGTAAGTCTTTAGATGCTTTGGTTTGCAATGGGGCAATTTATATGCCTTTAATCAAGGAGCCACTGCGCAGTCCAGAGGGATTTGAACTGACGGTGGCCACAAATCACCTTGGTCATTTCCTTTTGTGTAATTTGCTTTTGGAAGACTTGAAAAATTCACCATCTACGGAGCCGAGGTTGGTGATTTTGGGAACTGTTACCCATAACCCCAAGGAGTTGGGAGGAAAAATTCCACCGCGTCCAGATTTGGGCGACTTGAAGGGTTTTGCCCAAGGGTTTAAAGATCCAGTCACCATGATTGACGGTAAGAAGTTTGAACCGGTGAAGGCTTACAAGGATAGCAAGGTGTGTAATGTGTTGACTATGAGGGAGCTACATCGGCGTTATCATGAGTCACACGGGATCACTTTTAGCTCGCTTTATCCCGGTTGTGTGGCGACGACGGCTCTGTTTAGAAATCATTATCCTTTGTTTCAGAAGATTTTCCCAGTTTTCCAAAAGTACATTACTGGGGGCTTTGTATCCGAGGAGGAGGCTGGCGATCGCGTGGCTGAAGTGGTAAGCGATCCTGCATATAATCAGTCTGGTGCTTATTGGAGCTGGGGAAATCGACAAAAGAAAAACCGTAAGTCATTTCTACAAGAGGTTTCTAATGAAGCCAGTGATGATGACAAGGCTGAACGTATGTGGGATTTAAGCGCCAAGTTGGTAGGAATAGCTTAGGCTTTTGCTAAGTTGAATCACAGATGAACAAAGTTCATCTGTGGTTTTTTATTGGCATGGGTAAAATTTATTCAGTATGGTGAGCAGATATAGGATACAATTCTCACCCATAGGCAATTTTCAGGATGAAATTAAAGTAAATCTGTAATGGAAAATTGGCGTTGACTCTCTAATTCCTGTAGTCGGATTTTTTCCTTGTAGAAAGATTGGTAATCTGATTCTGCTCCGGTTTTTTCCCACAGTTCTAAGAAGTAACGATTGCGTTTTTCTGTAAATACCCTCTCCATCACAGCCATGGCTGCTTGGACTACTTGGGGTGTCCGGAGGATGTCTTTCTGAGTTTTTTCAGTCAGATGAAATAAATGGGAAATTACCTCGATTGGTTCTGATAATTCTAAATATTTATTTTGTAACCTTGATATTAAATCTAGTTCCTCTCCGGTTAATTCTAAAATTTTTTGCCACAATAATCGATGGTGGGAAAGGCTAAATTCTAAATTCCTGGCTTCTAAAGTCTGGAAAATAGCTTGGCGCTGCTCGGGACAGTGCAGATAAACTCTTAATAGTAAAGACTCTGCTAATTCTAAAAGACTTTTATCCCCTGAAATGGGAGAGGGGGTAGGTGTGGGACTATACCATTTTTTCTGAGGGGGTAAAGGTTTATTTGTTATGACTCTAGTGGGCGCAATTTGAGTTAAGAGATTTTCCATTCGTAGGGGTATGAGTCTGGTGTCACCTAAGCTGAGGATTTCCGCACAGTGAGAGATATAATAATTTCTGGTATCATTATTATCTATATTTTTAAGTAAATTAACTATCTGCTGGCTAACCTGCTGAAAGTCGGTAGCTTGTTTTAAGTCTCGATTGTGAATAATTTGCTGAATCTGCCAATCCAGCCATAGTGGGGCGGTTGCTAGCAGTTTTATATACTCTTCTGGTGTATGAGTATCTAAGTATTCGTCAGCATCTTTACCATCGGGAATATTGAGAATCTTCAGCTGTACTTCACCTTTATATGCTAGTGAGGCTATTTCCCCAATGGCGCGTTCAGTAGCGATATTACCGGCTTTGTCAGCATCAAAGTTGAGTATTAATTCTTTAGATTCGGTATAGCGTAAGATTGACCGCACTTGTTCTATACTTAAGGCGGTACCCAGGGAAGCCACAACATTAGTAATACCAGCAGCATGGAGGGCGATCGCATCAAAATATCCTTCCACTACCACAGCTTGATCAGATTGGGAAATTCCAGTTTTAGCTTGATCAAGGGCGAATAAAGTTTTACCCTTACTAAAAAGCTCGGTTTCTGGCGAATTTAAATACTTTGGCTGCTCATCAGATAGGGTTCTAGCGCCAAAAGCAATTATCCGCCCTTGAACATCGCGGATAGGAATCATCAAGCGATCGCGGAACACATCATAATAACCGCCTCCTCCCTGACGCGGCTTAATTAATCCCGCTTTCTCTAATAATTGTACTGGGTAGTGTTTATCTTCCACCAGATAGCGATGTAAAGTTTCCCACCCTGATGGTGAATAACCTAAGCCAAACCGCTGAATTGTTTCCTCCTGGAGTTGGCGATCGCGTAGTAAATATTGATATGCTTTTTCTCCCTGGCTCTGTCTGAGAGCGTGTTGATAAAACTGTGCCGCAGAAGCAAGAACCTCATACAACTTTTCACGTAAAGAAATGTGACGTTGTAATTCTTGACGTTGTTCTGGGGCGAGAGTTTGGATAGGTACTTGATAACGTCGTGCTAAATCTAACACTACTTCCGCAAAAGACTGTTTGCCCAAGTCCATTAAAAACTTGATAGCATTTCCCCCAGCTTGACAGCCGAAACAATAATACATTTGCTTAGTTTGACTGACTGTGAAACTGGGGGTTTTTTCATCGTGGAAGGGACATAAGCCCACAAAATCTTTACCACGCTTGCGTAAAACCACGTACTGTGAAACAATATCAACAATGTCAGCACGCTGTTTAATTTCCTCAATTGTATCTGGGTGCAAACGGGGAATTTGCATTTTAGTTCATTATTTTGTAGTCACTAATAGGTATTATATTGTTACTCCAAAGCCAACAATCATGTGTAAAATTTTTTGCACTGAATTTTGATAACACACAGTAACTAAAGATGGGACGTATTTTTATTTCCGCTGCTGGAGGTAAAGCAGCAAAAGGTTTATATACAGGCTCCATAGCAGGTAGTATAGACGAAACCAGAGAAATGATTTTGCTGCGGGATTTAATAGTAACAGAATTACGCGCGCAAAGTTGTAACGTTTTAGGGGTTCCCGATGACCTGAGCGCCACCGAGAGTATTGCTTGGATTAATTTCCGTAGCTGTCCGGGTGATGTCGCCCTAGAAATTCATGCTCAAGCTGCTATAAGTCCCACTCTCCAGGGTGCGGGTGTCCACTACATTGCTGATAACCAAGAGCGTCAAAGTCATGGGGAATTATTATTACTCAAGCTTTTAGGGCGTGTCACTCAGTTAGCAAATTGGGGAGTTAAGCCAGATACAGACAGTTCCTTGGGGCGTGTGGCATTTTGTCGCCAGATTATCATTCCTTCTTTATTGATGCAAGTAGGCTTTCTGAGCAGTCCAGAAGATCGCTTATTGTTACAAAATTATCGCCGTGATTTTGCCTTGGGAATTGCTGAGGGTTTAATATCCTGGAGTCGGCTAATTGACCGCAGTCCTGTAAATGCTGTTGGATCTGATTACCCAGTTATTGATATTCATATTAATGGGCAAAAATATGGTGAGAAAGGAATATTAGTTAATGGTAATTGCTACATTCCGATTAATATAGTAGATCAGCTACAAATTGATTTATTAAAATTAAGAGATGTTCACCGTATTAGTTACCATAGAATAGTTTATATTAAAGCTGTGGATTTAAGAGAATTTCACGTTGAAATTACATGGGATACCACAATTAATCTAGTTAGTTTACGCTCTAATTTATTAATTTGCCTTGATCAACTAGACCGCATTATGTCAAGGGGTAACACATCGGAAGTAGAGTTACAATTATTCCTGAAAAGCAACCATGAAAAAGCTTTAGTAAATTTTTCACAGATAGCCCAATTGTATCGAGAAGAAGGTAAGATGGAGGGTGTGAACTATGACATTGCCTTTTGCCAAATGTGCTTAGAAACTGAATTTTTACGTTTTGGGGGCGATGTCAGACCTGAGCAAAATAACTTTGCTGGTTTGGGTTGTATTGGTGGTAGTGTTGAAGCTGCGTCTTTTCCTAGCGCCAGAATTGGTGTGAGAGCGCATATTCAACACTTAAAAGCCTATGGGAGTCTTGAACCTTTAGTAACCGAAGTGGTAGACCCACGATTTCGGTTTATCACCCGGGGAATTGCGCCATCAATTTATCAACTTTCTGGGCGCTGGTCAGCAGATTTAGATTATGGTACAAAAATCTTAGCAATCATGAAACGTTTATATACTTCAGCACAGATTTTGTGATGTCATTGATATCAAAGGATTAAATAGCTGCGCCAATTCCCTTGTGACTCCTGATTTTGTTGTTGGGGAACTAGCAAGCGCCAGCTCTTACCTTCTTGCTGAATTTGCAAATAAATTTCAAAAGGTTGTTGGTGTTGTGTTAACTGTCTTTTGGGAAGGTGCAAAATTAAATCGTAGGTTCCCCGGACGCGGAAAGCTGGTAGGTTTTCAATAGTTAGGGGTTGTTCCTGGCGAATTTTTAAATGTTTGATTTCAAAATCCGATAAGTCTAAATTCAGTTTTTGGTTGAGTTGCTGCTGAGTTTGTTCTACCTGGAGTGCGATCGCTTTTTGGACTAACTCAGTAGTCGGTAATAGTCCGATAGTACCACACCCTGTCAATAACGCCAGTAAAATCACCGTCACCAAAAGCCGTATCATATTAAATGCATATACAATCTGTCAGCGATAGTATACAGGAATTTCCCTGGTTAAGGTCTAACAGCTTTAGCGACAAACAATTTCTGAAACACTTGTAGCCTTTGCTGGGGAGGTTCTGGGGTGATGCTACCCCACAAACTTTCCCAGTAAAAAAACGAAATACCGGTAAAATTGCGATCGCGTACCGTTTTCACCTGTTCTTGAATTTGGGAAATCTTCATAGGACTAGTAGAGGTTCCGGTTAAAATACCAATACTAACCGGTATCCGAGTCCGAGCAAATTTTACTGCTGGTTCTTCTAATTCAGTAATAAAACTCTTTTGATTATTGCGATATACCTGCAATATTAGCTCATCTACTAAACCTTTTCTTACCCAAGTTTCCCAGTCTTGTAAATAGTATTTATAGGCAAAACCCTGTGAATTTGGGGATAGAGATATGACCGCATTAGGTTTAATTGCTTTCACACTTTGATGAACTTTTACCATAAAATCAGTAATCTTATTAGCGCGCCAACGCATCCATTCTGGATTCAACGGGTCACTAGGAGGACTTTTACCTTGATGTTCTTGGCGATAGAGATCAACTGTGAAAGCATCATAACCAAATTGTACAGGCATACCGAAATGATCATCTAATTGAATGCCATCCACATGATAAATGCTGACAACCTCCTGAATTAAACCTAACATAAACTGCTGCACTTCTGGATGCAGAGCATTTAACCAAGCTTGCTGATGTCCTGAATTATCATTTATTTCTTCTAAAGGAACTTCGTTAGTAGATTTTATCCCTTCTTTTCCCATGGTTAACCAATCCGGATAACCCTTGGCTAATTGTGAATGAGGTGGGGTCATAAAACCATATTCAAACCAAGGTATCACACTTAAATTTTGAGGTCTAGCCAGTTGAATAATTTTTGCTAAAACATCTTGTCCGCCGTGCATGATATTTAGTAAAGTATCAGCATCAGAGCCTGTTACACTTTTAGCTAACTTACTTTTATAGAAAGTATGACCTCGATTCCACACCACGGGGTAAATAGTATTAAAGTTTAGCGCAGATAATTGTGTAACGGCGCGGTCAATTCCCCAGGGCAAAAATAAAACGCCACTAGCAACATTAGTGAGCCAAACCCCTCGTAGTTCTGTTGTTATTGGTAAGCTTTTCTCCGATTGAGATCCAGTTAGTAAAGGAAAAGAAAATACTGTGTTGGCGATTACAAATCCCCAACACAGTAAGTAAAAAAAAATACGTTTATTCAACCTATTCATTTATGGGCTTGACTTTGTTTTTTACTGAGAAACAGTTTTATATACATATTTAACTAACATTTCTCAGAATTATGTGATGATATCCTCAATACAAAACTCACCCTAAGTTAAAGCCCAATTAAAATTGTTCCACGCCGGGAAACTGCTTAATATTTACTGAATTTGCGGCTTCCCCACAAGTGCGGGGGGTAGGAAATATTTTACCAGGATTTGCTAAACCTTGGGGATTAAATACCTGCCTGACCCATTGCATAGTTTCCAAGTCAGCCGGGGTAAACATATCTGGCATATAGCATTTTTTATCAGCACCAATACCATGTTCACCGGAAATACTTCCACCGACTTTAACACAAAGCTTCAGAATTTCTCCCCCTACTTCTTCTACTTTTTCCAGCGCTCCTGGTATAGAATTATCATACAGAATCAAAGGGTGTAAATTTCCATCTCCAGCATGAAATACATTGGCAATTTTATAACCATATTTTTCACTTAATGCCTCAATTTCTTGGAGAACATAAGGTAACTGAGTCCGGGGGATGACACCATCTTGGACATAATAATCTGGGCTTAAGTGTCCAGCGGCTGCGAAAGCTGCTTTCCGTCCTTTCCAAAGTTTTAAACGTGTCTCTGGGTCACTAGCACTAGTTACATTTCGCGCCCCATTTTGGCGACAAATTTCAATAACCCGTTGTTTATTGACCTGAACCTCCACATCCAAACCATCGATTTCTACTAATAAAATAGCCGTAGCATCGCGAGGATAACAATTTGTGGCGACAACATCCTCCACTGCATTAATACTGATGTTATCCATCATTTCCATCCCACCGGGAATAATTCCGGCGCTGATAATATCAGAAACCGTTGCTCCAGCAGCTTCGACACTGGTAAAATCGGCTAATAACACACAAATGGATTCGGCACTTTTGAGGATTTTCAGAGTAATTTCTGTAGCGATACCTAAAGTACCTTCAGAACCCACAAATACACCTGTTAAATCATAACCAGGTGTTTCGGGAATTTGTCCCCCTAAATCTAAAATCTCCCCGGTGGGCGTGACAATTTTTAAACCCAAGACATGGTTAGTTGTGACACCGTACTTTAAACAATGTACTCCCCCTGAGTTTTCCGCCACATTACCCCCAATTGAGCAGATAATTTGACTGGAGGGGTCTGGTGCATAATAAAATCCCGCCCCGCTGACGGTTTGTGTTACCCAGCTATTAATTACCCCTGGTTGTACTACAATGCGCTGATTATCTAAATCAATACTCAGGATTTGCCGCATTAGGGAAGTGACAATCAAAACAGAATTTTCCGAAGGTAAAGCCCCCCCAGATAAACCAGTACCAGAACCACGGGCGATAAAGGGTACAGAATATTGATTACATATTTTGACAATTTGGGCAATTTGCTCTGTAGTTCTGGGTAGTAATACCAGAGCGGGACGTTGACGATAACTGGTTAAACCATCGCACTCATAGGTAATGAGTTCTTCACGGCGTTGTACCACGCCATTTTTACCAACTACGGTTTCAAATGCTTTAATAATAGCTTTCCAGTTGTATTGCTTTTTCTCTTGGATGAGCATAGCTTTTTATAGTCAAATGTAGATATATCTTCATTGTTACCAGAATAGCGCTTGCAAAGGAGGACAGTTACTACTTTTATCCCAGAGTTCAGGCTTTGCTGCTAAACAAATTCCCCTACTCGTCGCCAAACCTTTTCTACTAAATCAGGATCATCAGCGTTAAACCACTGAATTTGAGGATATGCTTTAAACCAGGTACGCTGGCGCTTGGCAAATTGTCGTGTATGTAGAACAGTTAATTCTTTGGCTGACTCTAAAGAAATTTCACCCGCCAAATACTGCTTAATTTCTTGATATCCCAAGGTATTTAATAAAGGTAAATCAGCACCATATTTTTGAGAGAGATATTCTACCTCAGCCACCAAACCATCAGCGATCATTTGTTCGGTTCGCTTGTGAATCCGCAGCCTTAGTTTTTCCGGGTCACAATCTAGACCTATTTGCAAAATTGGGTAATCTGGGGGGTTCTCTCCTTGCTGCTGGGAAATGGGGCAACCGGTAATGTAAAATACTTCTAATGCTCGTAAAGTCCGGACATTATCATGGGGATGAATTTTTTGGGCAGCGATCGCATCTACTTGTTTTAAAATACCATATAGGTAGGTTTGTCCTAAAGATTCCAGTTGCGATCGCAATTCTTGATCTGGTGCAACCCTGGGAATTTTCATCCCTTGAACAATAGAGCGGATGTACAAACCAGTACCACCAACTAACAGTAGTGGAGACTGAGGTAGGGAAGTAATTAAACTTTGTGCTTGTTCCTGATAGTCTGCTACCGTCATAGTGTCCCTGGGGTCGCAGATATCTATTAAATAATGTGGTACTAATTTTTGTTCTGTAGATGTTGGTTTCGCCGTTCCAATATCAAATTCCCGGTACACCTGACGGGAATCAGCACTGAGGATGACAGAACCTAAACCCCCAGCTAAACTCAAAGCCAAACCTGATTTACCTGTGGCCGTCGCACCACAAATTACAATTAATTTAGTCATTTATCTTAACTTCCCATACTCACCGGTTTCTAGTCAAGCTTTTGTGATAGAATCCTAAAGTTTTTATTTTATTTTTTCTCATAGGTAGTTTCCTAGCCCTTACTAATTAAAATTCATATACTACAGATAATACAGAGGCAATCTCAGTAACTGCAAATTTTGAGGCAATCAGTTCACAAAACTTATGGGGTTATATCCCCTAGATAAACTTCTCATAAAAATGGTCTACAGTCCTCATTAACCCTTTTGTGTTATAATTTTGGTGTGTTTTAACTTTTTTGTTTTTGGGCGACTTTTAACCCACGCATCAGGAGAATTTTCATGACGAGCAGTTACAGTGCCGATCAGATTCAAGTTCTGGAAGGTCTGGAAGCCGTCCGCAAACGGCCGGGGATGTACATCGGGACTACAGGGCCGCGAGGACTCCACCATTTAGTTTATGAGGTGGTAGATAACTCTATTGATGAAGCTTTGGCGGGTCACTGTACCCATATAGAAGTGGATATCAATGCTGATGGTTCCGTGACCGTCACAGATGATGGTCGGGGTATTCCCACCGACACTCACTCGCGCACGGGGAAATCGGCGTTGGAAACTGTATTAACCGTACTACACGCTGGGGGTAAGTTTGGGGGTGGTGGTTACAAGGTATCTGGGGGATTACACGGGGTGGGGATTTCCGTAGTTAACGCCCTGTCGGAACTAGTAGAAGTGACTGTTTGGCGGGATTATAAGGTTCATGTCCAGCGCTATGAAAGAGGTCTACCAGTTACTGAACTGCAAGTAAAGCCTGAAAAAGAGGGCAGAACCGGGACTTCTGTCAAATTTAAGCCAGATTACCAAATCTTTACTACTGGTATTGAGTTTGATTACATGACTTTAGCAGGTCGCTTGCGGGAACTAGCGTATCTAAATGCAGGTGTCAAAATTACCTTTAGTGACCATCGGCTGGAACTGCTCAAAAGCGATACACCCAGGGTAGAAACCTACGAATACAAGGGTGGGATTAAAGAGTATGTTGGTTACTTGAACCGCGAGAAGCAACCACTACACGAAGAAATTATTTATGTGCATGGAGAACGCAATAATGTACAAGTAGAAGTTTCTTTACAGTGGTGTACTGATGCTTACACAGACAATGTGCTGGGTTTTGCTAATAATATTCGCACCGTTGATGGTGGTACTCACTTAGAAGGGTTAAAGGCGGTTCTCACTCGCACTTTAAATGCCATCGCTCGCAAGCGCAATAAAATTAAAGAGAATGAATCTAACCTCAGTGGTGAACACGTCCGGGAAGGTTTGACAGCAGTAATTTCTGTGAAAGTCCCCGACCCAGAATTTGAAGGACAAACTAAAACCAAACTGGGTAATACTGAAGTTCGCGGGATTGTTGATTCTCTGGTGGGAGAAGTTCTCGGTGAGTATTTAGAATTTCATCCGGGAATCGCTGACTCGATTTTAGATAAAGCTATTCAAGCCTTTAAAGCCGCCGAAGCAGCTCGTCATGCGCGGGAGTTAGTACGGCGCAAATCTGTTCTGGAATCTTCACCCTTACCGGGGAAATTAGCAGATTGCAGTTCTCGTGACCCAGCAGAGTCGGAAATCTTTATCGTGGAGGGCGACTCAGCAGGTGGGAGTGCTAAACAAGGACGCGATCGCCGTACCCAAGCTATCCTCCCGCTTCGTGGTAAAATCCTCAATATCGAGAAGACAGACGACGCTAAAATCTATAAAAATAACGAAGTCCAAGCATTAATTACAGCCCTGGGTTTAGGCGTAAAAGGTGACGAATTTGACGCTTCCCAACTGCGTTATCATCGCATTGTGATTATGACTGATGCTGATGTTGATGGGGCGCATATCCGTACACTATTGTTAACTTTCTTCTATCGATATCAGCGATCGCTCATTGAACAAGGTTTTATATATATTGCTTGTCCACCACTATTTAAATTAGAACGGGGACGCAATCATGAGTATTGCTATAGTGATCGGGAATTACAACAAAAAATTGCTCAATTCCCCAGCAACGCTAACTATACCATCCAACGTTTCAAAGGCTTGGGTGAAATGATGCCTCAACAACTCTGGGACACCACCATGAACCCAGAAACCAGGAAAATGAAGCAGGTGGAAATTGAAGACGCTGCGGAAGCTGATCGCATTTTTACAATTTTAATGGGCGATCGCGTCGCACCCAGACGCGAATTCATCGAAACCTATGCTTCTAAACTCAATCTCACGGATTTAGATATCTAAATACTTAGATATCTAAATACCAATTTGACTAGCGTTGATAACGAAAATGGCGACAACCCTTATTGTTCGTAAAAATATCGCGGTCAGCGGGAAACTCAGCGGCTTTAGCCCTGAGAGGGAAAACTAGCCAGTAAACTAGGCTTAGACTTTAGCCGACTGGGTAGACGGTGTTTGACGACCGTAGCGAGAGTAAGACTGTGGGGTTAGACCTAAAGTTAGTCTGTCAGCAGAATCTCAGTGTCTTTACACCATCAGAGTGTCAAATAGTTGATCGGGTAATTCTGCCATCAGATTTCCCCGATACTTAGACCACAACCTAGAACTCAAGTAATTTCATCAACAGTAATACTCCCTGCTAAAATTTCCCCGTCGAACCACAAGCGGGGAAATTTTCTTGGTGATTTCTTGTCTGGTCAAATTGTTTGATATAATACATCAAGATAAAATTAGCATAACTATAATTTTTTCAATGGTGCAAAAATCACAAAAACAAATTTTTGTCAAGTATATGCCAACTAGATTGTATTGGCACTTTAGTCAGAGTCAAAAGCATCGATATCTATAGTCATCCTATTTGACTTGAGAAATTATGAGTGAGGAAAGGGAACAGGGAACAGGGAACAGGGAACAGAAATTGTTCATGAATCATTTAGGATTGCTATAAATCTAAGTTATGGGTGAAATTCACCCACAAGTTAGAAAGGCATTTGTTATGCTTGAATAGCAAAGCTTAATTTCTTCTACCCAGCAGAATTAGCTCAATATCTTAAAGATTAAATATCGGGTAATCACAACATTGTCCCTAAAGTAAGAGTATTAGATTTAACAATGTTATGACTTACAGCCACGCCGCCAGTGGGTGATTAACCAATAATCTGACTGTTTTATGTTGGGAATTCTGACTGCTCATACCTTCTTTGTATTGCCGGGGTGATGTCTATGATATTACCTGTATAATTTAGATATTAGCCTACTTAAGTCTAATATCTGTAATTTTAACTGTTAAAATTCCTCTGAATTGATTAAAATATCGGTGTATACAATAAGAAGAGTTTGTCAACTATCATAAGGTAGAAATCTCGGCAGTGCGCTAATGTGTGAATAAGACGAATCAGTCAAATCTCAACCGTTGGTCATTTTGCTGATGACACCACAGCCTTAACTCCCTAGTTTAGGCATTTGGCAAAGGTAAAGTTCCGTGTCTGAAGACAAGCATGATGATTCTGACTGTATTTACAGTGCCAGAAGCTCCGTGCAAATCTAAAAATTAAGTTGTTTATGAAGGAAATGTAAAAATGGGTGCATTAGTATTTGTCGCTTAAGTTAAGATTAACAAAACGGGTGTCATGTAGTTAATGTTGCATATCATACTTAAATGTATGTAATAGCGGGTGTAGTTTCCTTTGAATGTAAAGATAACGCCACTAGATGGGAGAAAGTTAAAAATTTCAGGGTATGACTACCATTTCTAATATCTTTTAGTTATTAGTGGCTTGACTTTGCACAATTGCATCATGATTAACACACAAAAAGAGTGCAATTTTTGTGAAACACGCTACAATCGGAAAAGTCTTTATCAGAAAATATGCCAACATTCATATTACACTCATATTTTGGTTATATGGAGTGGTAGGTTTTTGGGATCAAGACAAATCTTTGTTTAAACTTGGTTAAAAGTTGTATGTCATAGCAACACATATGATTTCTAACTAAAATGAGCAAGTCAGTAATATGACTTTCTACATATCATCAAACAGTCCTCTCACAGAGGAGAAAAACTTCCGGGAAGTCAGCCTAAAAACCTATTTTCGGTAGTGAACTAGCTCGGTTAATAGAGCAGTAAACACATCTTGAGTAATTGATTCTGCAAGGAGCATGAGGAACGCGGCATGAACCAGGCTAACAACGTACTCGAAAGCATTTATCAGCCTGACCTAGAAATAATAAATCAGCCTGAGCTCGAGTTAGAACTCTTAGTCGAAGAAGAAGAAGAAGAAGAGGACTTGCTGATTAATGATGATGGCGAAGATGAGTTTTTAGAGCCTCAGTCTGATGAGGACGACATAAAGTCTGGAAAAGCCGCTAAATCACGTCGTCGGACACAAAGCAAGAAAAAGCACTACACTGAAGACTCTATTCGCCTTTATTTGCAAGAAATTGGCCGGATTCGTCTATTGCGGGCAGACGAGGAAATCGAATTGGCGCGGAAAATCGCTGATTTACTGGAATTAGAAAGGGTGCGGGATAGACTGCAAGAGCGGTTAGAACGGGAACCTGAATACAAGGAATGGGCTCAAGAAGTACAATTGCCAGAGCGGACATTTCTTTATCGCCTGCATATTGGTCGCCGGGCAAAAGATAAAATGGTGCAATCGAACCTGCGCCTTGTGGTGTCAATTGCCAAGAAATACATGAATCGTGGTTTGTCTTTCCAAGACTTAATCCAGGAAGGTAGTCTTGGTTTGATTCGCGCCGCAGAAAAGTTTGACCACGAAAAAGGTTATAAGTTTTCTACATACGCTACATGGTGGATTCGTCAAGCTATTACCCGGGCGATCGCTGATCAATCCCGTACTATCCGCCTACCGGTTCATCTCTACGAAACCATTTCCCGGATTAAGAAAACTACCAAGTTGCTATCTCAAGAAATGGGTCGCAAACCCACTGAAGAAGAAATCGCTACTCGCATGGAAATCACCATCGAGAAGTTGCGGTTTATTGCCAAATCTGCCCAATTACCCATTTCACTAGAAACCCCTATCGGTAAAGAAGAAGATTCTCGATTGGGCGATTTTATTGAATCCGATGGTGAAACTCCAGAAGATCAGGTTTCCAAAAATCTGCTGCGTGAAGACCTCGAAAAAGTCCTTGATAGTCTCAGCCCTCGTGAACGTGATGTACTCCGACTCCGCTATGGTTTAGATGACGGTCGCATGAAGACTCTGGAGGAAATTGGGCAGATTTTCAACGTCACCCGGGAACGGATTCGTCAAATTGAGGCTAAAGCACTCCGTAAGTTACGTCATCCCAATCGCAATAGTGTTCTTAAGGAATATATTCGCTAGTCATGAGTTATTAGTTTGACGATAATATCTGATGACTAATGCAAAAATGAAGCACAAATAAAAAACCTGGTAGTGCCAGGTTTTTTTATTGATTTTTTTTATCTACCTATTTCCGTATATCAAACTTACAGAATGCCCCAAAAATGAAGGAAGCCTTGACCAGAAAACAACTCAATCAGGGCGGCTGCTAAAAAGCCAATCATCGCCAAGCGACCATTCCAGATTTCCGCCTGGGGTGTAAAGCCCCAACGCCAAGCGTTGCGATCTTCAGTTACCGGAGCATTAACGTTTGTTGCGTTTGTCATGGTTGGCACTCCTAACTATAATATTATTGCCTTATGTAAAATAATATAACAAATAGTTGAGAAATACAACATTTATTTATGATTTGTTGCTATCTCTTGACTTGTGTACTTATTGCTGATCAGGCTAGAAAAGCATCTATCACTGGGTAGATGTCCAGAAATTACAGCCATTTTACATATTTATTAAGATATCTTCTCAATAATTTTATGATTAATTGGGTTATTTGTCCACGAAAATACCGATAATAACGATTATTTGGGGAATAGCTAGCTGAGAAATTATAGTAGTAACCACAAGTGTTAGGACATTTCCCTGTTCCCTGTTCCCTTAAAACCAAAATTATGATGTCCTAACGTGTATGCGTAGTGCTATATATTGATTAATAGTAAAGTTTATGATTTATGACGCTAAAAACCCCACACATAGAAGCTGCGTGAGGTTCCCATAGTTCTCAATTAGTGTATGCGGATTACAGTCCGACTAGCATCACCGTGATCACTCTTTCATCCCGGTGCAGGTCAAGAATCCTTTCACCCTGACCATCTCTACCCAAAATGGGCACAGTCTCTACTCTGATGCGCACAACACGCTCTTTATTAGTCACCAGTGCCACATCAGCAGAGGCGATCGCCCTAACCATCCCAACTAAATGATCCGTTTTAGTGGTAAATTTCAGGGCTTGTGTGCCTAAATTACCCCGATCAGCTCGTTTTAAATCACTCACATGTAGCCGTTTGGCATATCCTTCTTCAGTCACCAGCAACAGGTGATCGTCCCCATGCACAGTAACACAGCCTACCATGTGTTGATGTTTTAACAGCCGGAATGCTTGTAACCCCATAGCAGTCCGCCCCATCACAGGAAGTTGTTGATCATCGGCAGCAAACTTTAATAAGCGTCCGCCAGAACTAGCTAAAATGAGATTGTCCTGAGCAGTAGTTAACTGGGTCAACAACAACTCATCATCTTCTCTGAGCTTCAAAATCGTAATTCCCCGACGGGTGAGATTCGTAAATTCTCCCAAAGATAGGCGCTTAATTCGTCCTTCCTTTGTCAGCAGAACCATCTGCCTAGTTTGAGAATTTTCTGGTAAGAGGACACGACTAACCACCGCTTCCTGAGCACTTTGAGCCGTACTACTGAGCATAGTAATCAGTGGTGTTCCCCGGGGAGAACGTCCAGTCGTAGGGGGAATATCTCCCACACTCATAGGGTAGAGTTTGCCACCACTGGTAATTACTAGTAACTCTTTATCTGTTGTAGTTAACTCGGTTTGGGTGATGAAGTCATGATCCGCTAGACCATTTTCGGCTTTCGATTTTTTCCCTGATGGCTGCAGCCGACGCACATATCCCCGGTGGCTGAATTCTAACACCACTTCTTCTGGTGGTTCAGAAGATGGTAAACTTTCCTGAGCCACTTTTTTTTGGTCTAAATATAATTTATCTTTACTTTCGGCTCCCTTGTTTTGAAGTAACTCTTGACTAGTGTGGGCTAAAAGCCTAGTCCGTCGGGGATTGTTATATTTGCGCTTGAGCGATCGCAAGTCTTTTTTCAGTCTTTTGAGTAGTTCTTGGCGATCGCTAAGTAATCTTTGCAATACAGCAATTTCTGCGCTGAGTTCCTCAAACTCTTGCTGCAAATTAGACCGTTCTAAACTAGTGAGGCGGCGTAATGGCATGGACAGAATAGCATCTCCTTGCTCCTCACTCAAATCCAGACGGCTACAAAGGTTGATTTTAGCAGTACTACCATCAGCAGCTTGGCGTAAAATTTCAATTAATTGATCCAGTTGAGATAGTGCTTTGAGCAACCCTGACACCAGATGCAGCCTACTTTGTGCCTTACCCAACTCATAACTATAGCGACGGTTGAGGGTTTGTTCCCGGAATTTCAAAAACTCCTGCAAAATCTGGCGTAAACTTAACTGGCGCGGTTGTCCATCCACCAATGCTAAGAGAATGGCTCCAAAATTACTTTGCAAGGCGGTTTGGTGATACAAGTTTTGCAGAACTTCTTGGGGGTTGATATCCCGTTTGAGTTCAATCACTACCCGCATCCCTTCGCGATCGCTTTCGTCCCGCAGATCGGAAATTCCTTGTAGGCGACCGTGATTAACTAAATCTGCTACTTTCTCAATCCAGCCAGCCTTATTCACTTGATAAGGTAATTCAGTAATAATAATTGCTGTCCGCCGCTTACTACCTCTAGTCGGTGCAATTTCCTCCGTCTTGGCCACTCCTCGCAGTACAATTCCACCCTTACCAGTGGAATATGCGTCTTGAATCCCTGACTTACCAACTATTTCGCCACCGGTGGGGAAGTCCGGACCAGGAATGACCTCCCATAGTTTTTCATCTGACAAATCCGGTTGGTCAATTAAGGCAATCAAGCCATCAACTAATTCTCCCAAGTTGTGGGGAGGAATATTTGTGGCCATACCCACAGCAATACCAGAACAGCCATTGAGCAATAGAAAAGGCAATTGAGCCGGGAGTACCGTAGGTTCCTGTTGGGAATTATCAAAGTTGCCGATAAATTCCACAGTTTCATCGCCAATTTCTGCCAACATCCCCTCATGGCTGATGGGTGCAAGACGGGTTTCTGTGTAGCGCATGGCTGCTGGTGGGTCATTATCGACGCTACCAAAGTTACCATGTCCTGACAATAGGGGATAGCGGCTGGAAAATTCCTGAACTAACCTGACTAAGGCATCATAAACTGCTTGGTCACCGTGGGGATGGTATTTACCCAGCACATCTCCCACCACACGGGCGCACTTACGATAGGGTCTATCTGGGGTTAGACCGAGTTCATGCATGGCATATAAGATCCGCCTGTGCACTGGTTTTAGTCCATCCCGCACGTCTGGTAAAGCCCGCCCTACAATCACACTCATGGCATATTCTAGGTAAGACCGCTGCATCTCTGTATGCAGGGCTGTTGTGATTACCTGTCCCTTTGGGAGAAGGTTTAACTGTTTTGCCATGAGTTTTTTCCCTGAAATTTAATTACACAAAGGTCGATTGGATTCAACACTGCACGCAATAAGCAGCATAACGGATGACATGGGGTTCATAACACAATTTTGATGGTAGTTTATCATAGCAATTAAAATCCTCAGTGCCTTGCTCCCATGTCTCCAGCCAGTGGTGCTCACAGGATAAATCGCAGTAGTATTATCCTTGATGTTCGGGTGGCAATTTGATCAGTCATATCCGTTGATAGTAACTTTTTAGATTGGGGATTTTGGTTCACCCCCGCTGCTTATCGGCAGAATAAATCTCACATCTCCTGTATGCCAAGGGTACACTTAATCTCAAATACTTTGGCTACTTTCAGCACAATTGTCTAAAATTCTCATGAAAACCGTTTTAATTGTTGAAGACGACCTGATTAATGCTCGCGTTTTTTCCAAAATTTTGACTAAGCGGGGTGGCTTGAATGTTAAACATACAGAAAATGTGGAAGAAGTCATCAAAATTGCCCACTTAGGAGAAGCAGACCTGATTTTAATGGATGTTTCTCTCTCCAGAAGCGTTTACCAAGGTCAGTCTGTTGATGGGATCAAAATTACCCAAATCTTGAAATCCCACCCAAAAACCGCCAACTTACCTGTAATTTTGGTAACAGCCCATGCCATGGAAGGCGATCGCGAGAATTTTTTGCACCAGAGCGGTGCTGATGGCTACATCTCTAAGCCAGTTGTGGATCATCAAAAGTTTGTTGAACAAATTATTGCACTTCTCCCCACAGATATCCACTAATAAATGTTGATTTTATCAGGAATACCCCGCCACCAAATACCCCGGGCGAATTGTTCCTGGCTGAGATAGTCTATCTGAATGGAGCAAGAGTAATCCCGTTACAGTCGTCAGACTTAACGGGATGATTAATTGCGACCATTATAAAACCGCTCCCCGGAAGACTCTACAGAATATGTAGCTTTGCGGTGTAGCGGGTAATTGTTAAATCTAGTACATGATAATGTATTTAGCAAGTCAATCTCAATCACAAATCAGCTACTAGCTAGTTAGTTTTCTTATTGCTGTAGAACCGCTGCAATGCGTGGTAATGCTAAGAATTTTTCAGCATCAGAGAGTAATCTCTCACCCCAGAGATTTTTCTTGAGGAAATCTAAATCACCATAGCGTTGATCGATGCGGAGTGCTGCTTCTCCCATGGACAGGGCTGGTTCGCGTTGCCCTTGATTATACAGTGCCACTGCTAATGCTAATTGGGGTTCTGCCGCTTGTTTGTCTATTTTAACCGAAGCTCGCCATTGCTGTATCGCACTTTGAATGTCCCCCTGTTCGTATTTAATTAAGCCGATATTATTAATCGCCGGCCAGAATTTTTGATTTTTAGATAGGGATTTATTGTACTGGGCGATCGCTTCTGGTAATCGACCTAACATATAGTAAGCATTCCCCAAATCAAACCATCCTTCTGCGCTGTCGGGTTTTAACTGCAAACCCTTTTGGTAATGTGCTGCAGCTGCTTGGTAATTTTGCTGTTGGAAATTAACCGAACCCAAAGCAAACACAATCTCAGGATTTTGGGGATTAAGAGATTGGGCTTTTTCCAATGCTGCGATAGCCGGTTCAAAATTTCTCGACTGTAAATGTAAACTACCTAACAGAACCCAAACCTTATCATTATTAGCAGCCAGTTGAGTAGCCAATCTCGCCCGTGGTAAAGCCAAGTCAAACTGCCCAAACTGTCCGAGTTGAACTGCTTCTTGTGCTAAACTCAACCCTTCTTTTTCTAATTTTTCTGCATCTAGCTGCAATGTATGAGGTATCAATGCCTGTGCGTGGACTGCCTTTGGCATACTCCACAAACTGCAGACAATCAGAAGCGAAATCAAACGAATATGTTTAGGCACACCAACGCCTCCTAGCCGTAAATCAAGGAATCTTTCAGCTAGCTTAAACTATCTATGCTTGATAAGAAAGACAAACTGGATTCTCATAACATATTATAGCGCATTTCAGGTAATGAACTATACAGTAAATAGATGGTGATCGCATCCCGTCCCACAATAACAGATTCAAAGGGGTCAACGCCCATCTCAGCTACTACTTTGCGCAGAAGTTTGTTAGTGGAAGTACGCAGGTGGCAAGCTGTAGACTAACCCCCCACCTTAATTGACATATTGCATTATTTCTTACCAAAAATCAAAGAATCTTTACATAAGTAAGTAGGCATTAAAATTTGTCGTTATGACAAGGGAACACCGGAACAGAGAAGAGGTTTTGGGACACTTTACTCTTCGTTACATACTTCGGTTTTTTTCTGTTCACCTACTTATATGCATATTAAAAAATGTTGAACAAAGGTTTTAAACAGATAATGTATAAATAACTTGCCCATAATAGCGGAGCCGATTCACCAAAGGAAAATGCATCAATATTCTGTAACTAGCAGCAGTGTAGTCAAAGCTAAAGCCAGAGAGTTGGGATTTCACCAAGTAGGGATTACTGCTGTCAATGGGGTAGATGATACAAACGCCCAGAGGTTACAAGCATGGGTAAATCTGGGTTATCACGCCGATATGGAATGGATGAATAACCCCAAGCGTCAAGATATTACCTTAGTTATGCCAAAAGTGCGATCGCTTGTATGTGTCGCCCTCAACTACTACACACCAGATCAACGTCCTGAAGGTGAAGAATATGCTAAGATATCTCGTTATGGCTGGGGTAGAGACTATCATCGGGTCATGCATAAAAAGCTCAAAGCTTTGACTACTTGGTTACAATCACTAGATACAACTATTCAAGCCAGATATTATGCAGACACAGGCCCAGTACAAGATAAACTCTGGGCGCAACAAGCGGGGATCGGTTGGATTGGTAAAAATGGTAATGTCATCACTAGGGAATATGGATCTTGGGTGTTTTTAGGGGAGATATTGACTAATCTAGAACTAGAGAGCGATCGCCCACACACAGAACACTGTGGTACCTGTACTCGTTGCTTAGAAGCCTGTCCCACAGGTGCAATTACCCAACCCTTTGTAGTGGATGCCAATCGGTGCATAGCCTATCATACCATTGAAAATCGCTCCGAAACATTACCAGATACCATATCAGCCAATTTACAAGGCTGGGTTGCGGGTTGCGATATTTGCCAAGATGTTTGTCCGTGGAATCAGCGTTTTGCTCAAATAACAGATGTAGCTGATTTTCAGCCTTATCCTGGTAATATTGCCCCCATTCTGATAGAATTAGCCAATATATCCCACCAAGAGTGGGAAAAACGATTTCCCGCATCAGCCTTGCGGCGGATTAAGCCAGAAATGTTCAGAAGAAATGCTCGTGCTAATCTTGACGTATCCCCACCTAAAGAATGACCCACAAAGTAATTATTTTTGATTTTGATGGCACAATTGCAGATACAGTAGATGCTCTGGTGACTATTGCCAATCGTTTAGCTGGAGAGTTTGGGTATATCCAAATTACTCCAGAGGATCTAGTCCTGCTGAGAAATTTTACCTCTAGGGAAATTATTAAATACTCTGGTGTCTCTATGTTTAAAATTCCCTTCCTCCTCAAAAAAGTTAAGGGAGAATTAAAAGCAAAAATCTCCGAATTAAAACCTATACCAGGTATTTCTGAAGCATTAGCAACACTCCACAGTCAAGGTTATAGACTAGGAATAATTACATCTAATTCTCAAGAAAACGTTACAGCATTTCTAAGCAACAACCAATTAAATCACTTATTTGAGTTCATTTATTCAGGGGTGACAATCTTTGGTAAGACAACTATAATTAATAATGTATTAAAACAGAAACAACTCAACCCTACAGCAGTAATTTATGTGGGGGACGAAACCAGGGATATAGAAGCCTCCAAAAAAGCCAATATTAAAGTTATCGCTGTCACTTGGGGTTTTAATTCTCCAGAAGCTTTAGCTAAACAAGAACCATATATTTTAATTAACCATCCCCAGGAACTACCAGAAGTTATCCGAGTTCTAGACTGTTGTTAGGTCACCAGTGCGATCGCACAAATCATCGCGAAACAAGTATAATGGTTATCTCGTTGTTGATTATCGTGATCCGCGAAAATAGTGTAAAAGGTTCCCACTCCCTGGGAACACTAATCAAATAAAAACGAACAGACTACGCCGTCTGTGCATCCCCACCCACCCGGAAATCAATTTCCGGGCTAATAGGGGAAATCGGTTGAAACCGATGAGAAATCGTCTGAATATTTTCATCAATCCTCTTGGGAGGATTTTTGCTTTCAGACGCTTAATTCATTCCCCGGACTGGTTGAACCGATAATCAATTTATTCCCCGGACTGGTTGACAACAATAAAATCAAGTCCCCTCCCCTTGTAAGCGGAGAGTTAGGGAGGAATCAAAACAATAATTGATACACCAACCAGGACTTATGAAACATCCTCTAGAAACATGAATTTTTTACCACTGGTCAACTATGAGGATAATTCAACTAACTAACAGCCACTTTAATGCACTAGTTGAACGTCACCGAGTTATTGGGCTGAACCTGGTAACGATGTTTTTTGAATCAAAAGATTACTCAAGTTATTGCTTACAGCTACAATACAATATAATAAATAATAAGATAACACTCCTCACAAGCAAAATATGACACTAACCGAATTACTACCATCAATTCAACAACTTTCAGCATCCGAAAAACTCAAATTAATTCGCATTCTTGCAGAAGAGTTAGACTCTACAGAAGATATTTCTCCCTTAGAACCATTCAAAACATATTACCTAGCAACTCCTGATAACAGCTTCGGTGCTGGAAAAATCCTCATGGAACAACTAAATCAGTCTATTGCTAATGATTAACGTTTATGCGGTTGAAATATTCAACAACAGATCCCAGTCAAAATGAATTTGATAGCTTACCCAGACTTCCATTAATTTTACGTAAAGGTGATCAAATAATAGAAGTGTTGGCTTTAGTAGATAGTGGTGCTACTATAAACGTTTTACCTTATGAAATAGGGCTTCATTTAGGTGGAATCTGGGATAGTAGAAAGGCAATTATCCAATTAGCAGGTAATCTCAGTCAAGCAGCTATGCCATTTTTTGCTACTGCTGAAATAGGTGAATTTCCATCAGTTAATTTGGCTTTTGCATGGGTGAATAAACCAAATACACCCTTAATTTTGGGACAAACTAATTTCTTTATAGAATTTGATGTTTGTTTCTATCGTTCAAAACTTGAATTTGAGATCAAACCTAAATCGTAGTAAAATAACCTCTTATGTTCCTACAAGAACTGAAAGAAAAAGCTTGTAAATTATCCCAGAGCGATCGCTTACAGTGAGGTTCCCACTCCCTGGGGACACTATTTGAATGGAAACGGGTTAGAGGTAGAATTTGAGTTTGAGTTTGCGTTTCCGACTGTACATCCCCACCCACCCGGAAATCAATTTCCGGGCTAATAGGGGAAATCGGTTGAAACCGATGAGAAATCCTCTGAATATTTTCATCAATCCTCTTGGGAGGATTTTGGCTTTTAGACGCTTAATTCATTCCCCGGATTGGTTGAACCGCTTGTGCATCCCCACCCACCCGGAAATCAATTTCCGGGCTAATAGGGGAAACCAATTCAAACCAATTAGAAATTGTCTAAATATTTTCATCAATCCTCTTGGGAGGATTTTTGCTTTCAGACGCTTAATTTATTCCCCGGATTGCTTGAACCGATAATCAATTTATTCCCCAGACTAATTAACCCGATCGCGGGTTCATTCCCCACACTAATTAACCCGATAATCAATTCATTCCCCCACACTGGGTAACCTGATGCTGATTTATTCCTGGATGTAATTAACCTAAACCTGAACTAATTAACCCGATCGCATTGACCATCCAAGATTACATCCCCATCCCCTTGAGTGTCCGTACAAAATACTTAGCCACAGAGAAATAAGATTTACCAAAAGATGTATAATATTCTTCTGTTGGTTATAGCGAGAACTTTCTCGCTTTTCTTGTATAACAGCACATAGAGGTTACCGAAAGCCAGTGACTGAACTTGCAGCGGGGGAAATTGTCCGGGTGCGATCGCGCCAATACCTAATTGAGGATGTTGTATTTCCATCCACACCCACAGACGCGACCTTAGTTTCCCTGTCATGTTTAGAAGATGATGCACTAGGGGAAAAACTAGAGGTACTGTGGGAAAAAGAAATTGATGCCAAACTCATAGGTAAAACCTCATGGGAAATTATAGCCAAGCGGGGCTTTGATAGTCCCCAGCTATTTTCTGCCTATCTCCATACCCTGCGCTGGAATTGCGTCACCTCCACAGACCCGAAACTTTTCCAAGCACCATATAGAGCGGGTATTGAAGTCAAAGCCTACCAACTCGAACCCCTGCGCAAAGCCTTATTAATGCCGAGAGTGGGTTTATTTATTGCGGATGATGTGGGTTTAGGCAAAACCATAGAAGCCGGGTTGATTCTGCGTGAGATGTTGATGCGGCAAAAAGTCCGCCGGGTGGTGATTTCCTGTCCGCCCTCAGTGGTGCGACAATGGCAACAAGAAATGGAAAGCCGCTTTGGGTTAACCTTGATAATTTTTGATCGGGAATTTATGGCTAGTCGTCGTCAAGAACGGGGCTATGGGATTAACCCTTGGACAACTCACAACCGCTTTATTATTTCCCATGCTTTATTACGAGATGAAACCTATGCTGCACCTTTGCGAGATTGGTTAGGAGATTTCAGCGGTGGGTCAATGTTGATTCTGGATGAAGCCCATAACGCCGCCCCTGCGAGTGGGTCGAGATATGCTGTAGATTCCCAACTAACCAGAACCCTCCGGGATATCGCCCCCAGGTTTGAACATAAACTGTTTCTCTCAGCTACACCCCACAATGGACATTCCAACAGCTTTGCAGCATTATTAGAAATTCTTGACCCCCAAAGATTTTGTCGCGGTGTACCAGTGCGCGATCGCCAACTGTTAGATACAGTCATGGTCAGAAGATTAAAACAAGACCTGCGAGAAATTGGCGAAGAATTTCCCGAACGGCGAGTAATACCTATTATTATTGATCACCTCCCAGAAAACGCCCCAGAATTGCAACTCTCACGCTTACTGCAAGAATATCGCCACCTGCGGGAAGAAAGACTAAAAACAGCATCTAAATCTAGTCAAAATGCCGCCATGCTGGTAATTACTTCCCTACAAAAGCGGTTGCTATCTTCCATAGAAGCATTTGCACGGACTTTAAAAGTCCATCGGGCGGCTGTGGTTCGACTCCGCTCACCAACCATGGAAAAGAAAATTACTCACCATGTAAGTCAAATATATAACTTACCCTTGCTGCGGGAAACCCCCGACGCAGACGATGAACGGGCGGAATTACCAGAGGAAGAAATTCAAGCAGAGGAAGATAGTCAAGTAACATTAGCTACTGCTCACGCTGTGAATATGGGGTTAAGCAGTCGGGAATGGGAAATTTTAGAGCAGATGACCGACATCGCCAACCAAGCCAGATATGAACCAGACCCACGGGTAAAAAAATTAGAGGCTTGGATTAAAGAACATCTGTGCCCCAACTTAGGTCAACCTAACGCCCCTTGGCTAAATAGAAGAGTCATTATATTTACTGAATATATAGACACCAAAAACTACCTAAAACAACAACTAGAAGCAGCCATTACTGGCTCCCATAGAGACACACAACGGCTAGATGTATTTCATGGTGGGATTATTGGGGAAGATCGCCGGGATGTAATCAAAAATGCCTTCAACGCCGATCCCGCCCATCATCCCCTGCGGATTCTCATTGCTACCGACGCAGCGCGGGAAGGGGTAAACCTGCAAAACAACTGTGCGGATCTGTTCCATTTTGATATACCTTGGAACCCTTCGAGAATGGAACAGCGCAACGGACGCATTGACAGAAAATTACAGAGAGCGCCTGTAGTTAACTGTTACTACTTTGTCTTAGCTCAACGCCCAGAAGACCAAGTATTAAAAGTATTGGTGAAAAAAACCCAAACCATTCACCAAGAACTAGGAACCCTTTCACCGGTACTACAGAAAAACCTATCCCAGTTACTAGAAACTGGTATTCGCCACCATCAACTCAATAATATTACTGCTGCTATAGAAAAAGCTGATTTACCCAACTCACAAATAACTAACACCGAACTGGAAGCAAATCGACAGCGCAGGGAACAGTTAACCCAGCAATTATCCCAATTACAAGAGATGCTGAAAAAATCTCGCGATTGGTTAGGACTAAGTGACGAACATTTCCGCCAGGCGATTTCTGCTTCATTAGAAATGCTAGGTACAACAGCTCTCACAGCTGTAGACCCAGCAGAAGTAATTCAAGAGTCCGCAACCGCACGCTGGAAGCTCCCAGAACTTGACCAAAGCGCAGACCCCACATGGGTTAATACCTTAGACACCTTAAGACCCCCACGCCAAAAAGCACAGAAACCATGGGAATGGCGCAAGGAGTCCCCCATCCGTCCCGTAGTATTTCGCGACCCTGGTTCATTAGATGGGGAAGTTGTACACCTCCACCTAGAACATCGCGTAGTTCAGCGACTGTTAGGCAGATTTTTATCCCAAGGATTTTTACATGATGAATTAACTCGTGCTTGTGTGTGTCTCACAGATGACCCCATGACTAAAATCATCGCTCTGGGACGCTTATCAATTTATGGAGAGGGAGCATCACGGTTACATGATGAAGTAATTACAGTCGCGGCCGAATGGTCTGACCCGGTAACCAGGGGAAGGAAGAAATTACAACCCCTCAAAGAAGGGGAAAAAGATAACGTATTGAAGTTATTAGAAACCTCCTTAGTAGCGCCGCGCTTGCAAAAAGTACCAGAAACAGTTAAACAAATATTACAAAAAAATGCCCCCCAAGACATCGCCGCATTAATTCCCCATTTAGAACGACGGGGGGAAGATTTAGCCCAAAGAGCGCAGAAGAAGTTAACCGCACGGGGTCAAGCAGAAGCAGCACAAATGAAGAAAATTTTAGAAGCACAACAGCAGCGCATTCAAGAACATCAAGGAGAAATTACAGAGAAAAAAGCTATTCAGTTAAGTATTCCCTATGCAGAATTTCCCGCGCAGGAAAAACAGCAATTAGAAGCAGACCTTCGCTACTGGGAAAAACGACTCCAGGGACTTGCTGAAGAAATTAATTCTGAACCCGGACGTATTGAAGCTTCTTACCAAGTCAAAGCGATGCGCATTGAACCGGTGGGATTAATTTATTTATGGCCGGTTTCCGGTTGAGGGGTGTAAACTATGATGAAAGATAGAGAAATTCAACAACATAAAGAATGGTTGGGCTTTTTACAACCAGTGGGGTTAGTGGTCTCCCCCATCGCATTAAATAATTTACAAGTTTCTGTAAATCGTAATGTTGTGGAGTTACAGCAGCGTTTAAATAGCATAGTTACACCGCTCATTGCTGACTTTCCTAACTTTACCCAAGAGATTTTAGGTTGGGAACCTACGGATTTAGTTCCCGCTCCTGATGATTTGGTGGTATCTCTCCCGGAATATGGGGAAATTTTAAAACCTACCTATGGTGTCCCTGACCCGGATCATAGGGGTTGGCTGATGTTAGTCAAGGTAATTTCACCAGGTATAGATTTAGATAGGGTGAGGGAAGATACCACATCAACAGGGTGGCGAGCCAGCCCCCAAGCTAAGTTTGAGCGACTGTTACGAGAACAAGATATACCTGTAGGTATATTATGTAATGGTAGTCATTTACGCTTGGTCTATGCGCCTAGGGGAGAATCTTCGGGACACCTGACCTTTCCTGTCCAAGCCATGGGCGAAGTATCAGGACGGTTGATCTTAGGTGCGATGCATATGTTATTAGAAGAACAGCGAGTGTTCAATGGACCGACGGAACGCCGGTTACTAGCCTTGTTGGAAAATAGCCGCAAGTATCAAAATGAAGTTTCTACTAAGTTATCGGCACAGGTACTTGATGCTCTATGGGATTTATTGCGGGGGTTCCAATCTGCGAATGTAGCTGCTAAGGGCAGGTTATTTGATGACATTGCTAAAAATAATTCTCAATATATTTACGGAGGACTAATTACAGTCTTGCTGCGGTTGGTGTTTCTGTTATATGCAGAAGATGAGGGATTAATGCCCCAAGATAGGATTTATATCAGCAATTATTCAGTTACAGGACTATATGAACGCTTGCGCACAGATGCGGGTAATTACCCTGATACAATGGATCAGCGTTATGGTGCTTGGGCGTGGTTACTGAGTTTATTTCGCCTGGTTCACGATGGGGGTAGTCATGGTGATTTATATTTACCACCACGAGCGGGACAACTGTTTGACCCCGATGAGTACCCATTCCTGGAAGGTCGCAGTTTATTAAATTCTCACTTATTAAATTCTAACTTACCATCGCAGATTGAACCGCCGCGGGTGTCTGATGGGGTAGTGTATCGAATCCTAGATAAGTTACTAGTACTAGATGGCGATCGCCTATCCTATCGCGCTCTGGATGTGGAACAAATCGGCTCAGTTTATGAAGGGGTCATGGGTTATGAAGTTGAACAAGCGACATCCCCCTCTATTGGTGTGTGGAGTAAACCCAATGGCGCAAAACATTCTGTAACCGTGGTGGTGAGTGTAGAAGAGATTTTGCAGACATCCCCCAAAGACCGGAGCAAATATTTACAGGAGGTTGCTGGGTGTGAGGTTTCCGGTAAATCATTAACCGAGTTAACACAAGCTCAAACAGCAAAAGATGTAATTACATCTCTAGGTCAAAAAATATCTCCCCAAACCCCTAGCTTATTACCCCCTGGTTCCCTATATTTGCAACCGGGGGAAGAACGGCGTAATAGTGGTTCCCATTACACACCGCGATCGCTCACAGAATCAATAGTTAAAGAAACTCTTAGACCGGTTTTAGAATCCATGGGAGCTAACCCCACTCCAGAGCAAATATTGAACTTAAAGGTATGTGACCCCGCCATGGGTTCCGGTGCTTTTTTGGTAGAAGCTTGTCGCCAATTAGCAGAAAAGCTAGTGGAAGCTTGGGACAAAAACCCTGGTTCAACCACAGTATCTTCTAATGAAGAACCTTTAGTTTGCGCCCGACGATTAATTGCAGAACGGTGTTTGTATGGGGTTGATAAAAATCCTTTTGCGGTAACTTTGGGCAAAATATCTATATGGTTGGTGACCTTTGCAGATAATTATCCTCTAACTTTTTTAGACCACTGTTTTAAGTCTGGTGATTCCTTGGTTGGTTTAACTCAAGACCAGATTAAACGGTTTACTTGGGAAAACGATCGCACTTATGATGACCCGGATTTGTCGCTGTTAAATCAACAATTATCCAAGTCTAGATTTAACCGAGATGAAATATACCGACTAAGAGATGAGGATTACCAATCTAAACAGCAATGTTACCAAGCGTCAGAGGAGTTATTAACTGATAGTCGGGTTAAGGCTGATATGGCGATCGCGGCTTTCTTTGCTGCTAATAAACCTAAAGCTAGGAAGGAAAAAACAGATGAGTTATTCCAAAAGTATTTCCGATGGCGACAAAACCCAGAAAATAATACGGAGGTAATGGAGATTAGCCAAGGTTTACGCTCTCAAGAAAAACCTGTAATCCCCTTCAACTGGGAATTAGAATTTCCCGAAGTATTTAACCGTCCTAACCCTGGTTTTGATGTGATTGTGGGTAATCCTCCCTTTGCGGGTAAAAATACAACTATTAACGCTAACGCCCCCGGTTACTTAGATTGGTTAAAGGTAGTTCACCCGGATTCCCATGGGAATGCAGATTTAGCGGCTCACTTTTTCCGACGTGCTTTTACCCTCCTGAGAAAAAATGGGACTTTTGGACTAATCGCCACTAACACTATCTCCCAAGGTGACACCCGCTATACAGGTTTAAGGTACATCTGTGAAAACGGCGGGACGATTTACAACGCCACCAAGCGGTTAAAATGGCCTGGTGTTGCGGCGGTGGTTGTTAGCATTGTTCATGTCATTAAGGGGGAATATGGACGGGTTAATCAAGATGTCAATATGCGATCGGTTCAACCAGTCCGGGGAATAGATTCGCGATCAGTTCAACCAGACCGGGGAATAAATTCCCTGTCTGAAAGCGAAAATCCTCTGAAGAGGATTAATGGAGGTGTTGATACAATCTCCAATCGGTTTCAACCGATTTCTGCTATTAGACCGGAAACTGATTTCCGGGCGGGTGACGGGGTAATTTTAGATGGTAAACCTGTTAATCATATTTCTGCTTTCCTGTTTAAAGCACCGGGTAATAATAACCCTAAGACGCTGTTAGCTAATGCGGGTAAAAGTTTTCAGGGGTCTATTGTTCTGGGTATGGGTTTTACCTTTGATGATACTAACCCCAATGCGACACCCATTACTGAGATGCACCGGTTAATTGAGTCTAACCCTAAAAATCAAGAGTGTATTTTCCCTTATATTGGTGGTGAAGAGGTTAATTCTAGTCCTACCCATGCTTATCACCGTTATGTGATTAATTTTGGTGATATGAGTGAACAGGAGGCTAGAGGTTATCCTGATTTAATGGCGATCGTGGAGACTAAGGTTAAGCCTGATAGGGAGAAGCAAAATGATCTAATAGGCAAACAAAATTGGTGGCAATTTTTAAGAACCAGGGGTGAGCTTTATAATGCGATCGCACCTCTTGACCGCGTGTTAGTAATATCTCGTATTGGACAACATAGCTCTTTTACATTCTTACCATCAAACTATGTTTACTCTGAAAGTTTAGTAATATTTCCCTATGAAACATATTCAACCTTTACCGTCCTCCAATCTCACATCCATGAGATATGGGCGAGGTTTTTTGGTTCATCAATGAAGAATGATTTACGCTATACTCCATCCGATTGCTTTGAAACATTTCCATTCCCTGAGAACTGGGAACATGACCCCAATTTAGAATCTGTAGGGAGGGAGTATTACGAGTACCGCGCCGCGTTAATGGTACGGAACAATGAGGGGTTAACTAAGACTTACAACCGGTTCCATGACCCGAATAACTTTGACCCTGAGATTATTAAGCTTAGGGAGTTACATATGGCGATGGATAAGGCGGTTATAGCAGCTTATGGGTGGTTTGACCTAAAGCCCCAGTATGAGTTTATTCTGGACTATGAGGAAGAGGAGGATTCTAATAAGCGTAAAAAGCCGTGGCGTTATCGTTATCCTGATGACTTGCGTGATGAGATATTAGCTAGGTTAATACGATTGAATGGCGATCAATATGAGTTAGAAATTTTAGGGGGTAAAGGTGTAGATAAACCCAAACCCCAAGGAAAGACTAAAAAGACTGCTAAAAAAAAACCCAACCCGTTGCAGAAACATTAAGCTTGTTCCCTGATGAAAATAATTTATCTGTGGTTTCGACTTGACCGATGGTGGTTTCGACTTGACCGATGGTGGTTTCGACTTCGCCGATGGCGGTTTCGACTTCGCCGATGGTGGTTTCGACTTCGCCGATGGTGGTTTCGACTTCGCTCAACCACCGGAGTGGGTATGTTCCCTGAGCGTAGTCGAAGGGAACTTTAGGGGCGATCGCGGTTTCGACTTGGGCGATGGTGGTTTCGACTTCGCTCAACCACCGGAATCGGTATGTTCCCTGAGCGTAGTATGTTCCCTGAGCGTAGTCGAAGGGAACATTAGGGGCGATCGCGGTTTCGACTTCGCCGATGGTGGTTTCGACTTGGGCGATGGTGGTTTCGACTTCGCTCAACCACCGGAATCGGTATGTTCCCTGAGCGTAGTCGAAGGAATAGGGG